>JAFEBC010000512.1 GCA_018266095.1 Deltaproteobacteria bacterium | reverse complement strand
GGAGTACATCTGGTCGCGCACCTCGAGCCGCAGGGTGAAGCGCTCGCCCAGGAACACGCGGAAGCCCGCGCCCAGCGCGGCCATGAGGCGCACGCCGGTGTCACCGAACGAGCGGCCCTCGACGTCGTTCGAGCCGCGGATCTGCAGCCGCGTCGACGCGCCGCCCAGGCCCGCGTTCAGATAGAAGCCGATGCGCAGGATCTTGCCGTCGAAGATGTTGATCTTGCCGTACACCGGCATGAGCTCCAGGCCCGCCATCGCGCCGGCCTTGAGGAGCAGCGCGTTGGCCGCCAGCGGCTGCTGGTGCACCTTGGTGACCAGCTCTTCCGTGAGCGACGACTGCACCGCGTACGGGTTGTAGAGCACGCCCGCCTGCACCGCGATGTTCTCGCGCAGGTGGTAGGCGAACTCGAGCGCGGCGCCGATGTGCGTGGTGAACTTCGAGTTGATCTGCACCGGCCCGAAGATCGACAGCTCGCCGCGGCCGGCCTCGGTGAACGGGCGCTTCTCGACCACGTGGATGCGGATGACGTCCGCGGTGTCGCCGCCCACGAGCGTGGCCGACTTGGGGGCCTCAGCAGCGGGGGCCGCAGAAGCAGGCGCAGCCGGTGCAGCAGCGGGAGCGCCCGGCGCCGGAGTGCCAGCCGTGCCAGCCGTGCCCGCTGCTTGCGTCGACGGCGTGGCTGGGACGATGACGCTCGAGCCGGCCGGCTTGTCGTCAGCCGCGAAGGCCGCCGGGGCCGCGCACGCGAGAGCCGCGATGAGGATGAAGGTGCGCATGGCTAGAACAACCTCGCGATGCCGACGTTGAACATGGTGACGAGGCCCAGGTACGTCGACGAGTTGCCGCTGGCCGGGTTGGTCAGGTCCGCACCCTCGATGACGCTGCTGGGGAACATGTACGCGCGCACGGCCAGGTCGATGCTCCACTCGCTGGGCAGGTAGAAGCGGAAGCCGCCGCCGACCTCGCCCATCGGCTTGAAGCCCGACGAGACCTGGAAGTCGCTCGAGGTGACGTGGCCCGAGTCGTCCGTGGTGAACTTGCACGGCGTCTTGCCCGCCGTGGAGCAGAGGTTCACCGACTCGTGCCGCACCAGGCCGCCGCCCGCGCCGAGCAGCACGTACGCCTGGAAGTGCACCTTTAGCTCGCTGGCGAGATCGAGCTTGCCGTACACGGGCGCGAGCTTGGCGCGGAAGGTGCCCGCGAACTGCAGCGCGTCCGAGTGCGCGAGCTCGTCACCGGTGTTGGCGTGGCCGGTGCTCGAATCCGCGCGCGGCGGCAGCTTGGCGCGGATCTGGTCGGTCAGGCCCGAGAGGCCGGTGAGGTTGCCCGCGAGGTCGACGCCCAGGTCCAGCCATTCGTTCGGGTGGTTCGCGATCTGCAGCGTCGCGCCCGTGTGGTTCACCAGCGCCGTGTTCAGCGCGAGGCCGAAGTCGAGGCCGACCTCCCACTTGCCGCCGATGGGATGCAGCTTGTGCTGCACGACCGTTGGCGCGCCGTCCGGACCATAGATGACGTCTTCGGCCAACGCCGCCCGCGCCGGGATCAGGACGCAGAGGAGGGCAAACAGGCCACCCAGGCCCACCCTCTGCGGAGCGTAGAACGTTCGGTGATTGTGCGATCGCATGATGTCTCTGGCAGTGCTGGAAGGCCCGTGGACCTCGCGGCCCGCAGGGATGACGAATCGAGTTGCTTGCGACGGGTCGCAGCGAAGGAGGCGCCTAGCTCATCAAGGACACGCCCCCAGGCCACGGACATCGACGTTGTAGCTCACGGTGACTTTGCTTCCGGGGACCGGCGGCGTGACGAAGCGGACCACGTTGGCCGGCAGGTGGTTCTCGCACTTCACGTACGACCAGGTGCCCGCGCCCTGCGCCACCTCGGCGCCGTCCACGCGCACATCGACCGCGCCCGCCAGCGGCGCACGCGAGAGCGGGAAGTCGCTGCGCAGCCCGGAGGCCTGCAGGCCCAGCTTGGCGAGCGCCGGCGTGTAGTCCGCGTCGCAGATCGAGGTGGCGATGCCGCCCGTGGCCTGCGCGACCTTGGTGGTGCGGTCGGCCGAGTAGCCGGTGAAGGCCACGCCGCCGTCGGTGTCGCGCGCGATGCACCCGGGCCAGCTCCCGGTGATGGTGTAGCTCGTGGTCGGCCCGCTCTGCGGCACGAGGTTCAAGAAGCAGTACTGCGCCTTGTCGAAGAGGTCGTCGTGGCAGGCCTTGAGCGCCGCGCAGCACGGGTTCGAGCCGTTCGAGCTCAGGTGGCAGTCCGGCTGCGCGCCCGCGCACTTGGTGTTGACCTGGTACAGGTCGCAGTAGCTGCCGAAGGCCTGACCGCAGTCGTGCGTGTCGCTCTCGTTGGCCACGATGGCCGCCACGCGCGAGGTGCCGCCCAGGCCCTTGATGCCGGAGAAGAAGCGCGACCAGTACTCGATCGAGCCGTAGCCCGAGAGCGTGGCCTGCGCGTTGTCGCAGCCCTCGGCGTTCGAGATGGGCGAGCAGGACGAGTCCTCTTCGTCGCTGACGATGATGGTGTAGAGCGGCGCGTCCTGGCGGATGAAGCACTCGGTGCCGCCGTCGGAGACCGCCTCGCAATTGCCCGCGGTGGAGGCAGGAGTGGCCGGCGGGAGCGGCGGAGTCAGGGCCAGCATCGCGCCCAGGAGCGGCTTCTCGTCGCCCGAGCCGCTGGTGCCCACTGATGCATTCGCCACGAACGCCGACTTCGGATCCGCCGCCGACGAATCGATCCACGGCTTGGGCAGCTTGGCCAGGTTCACCAGCCGGCCCGACTGCGCCGGATCGTACGTGTCCGTGGTGACCACGCCCAGGTGGTAGTCGATGTGCTGCTGCGTGAGGAACTGCATGAAGGAGAGGAAGTTGTCCTTCACGCGGTTCTGCTTCGCCTGCATCGACGTGCTGTTGTCGATGACCCAGAGGATGTCGACCTTCTGCACCGACTGCTGCGCGAAGTTGTCGACCTGGAACGGCGCCGCCGAGCCGAACTGACCGCCGTCCGCGCCCGCGTCCGCGCGATCCACCCCAGGCAGGCCCGTGCCGACCGTGGGCGTGCCGCTCACCACCTCGACCTGCTCGCCCGCGCGGCGGATCTTGTCGTTGCCGCAAGCGCCCACCACGCCGACCAGGATCGGCAGGAGCAGCGCGAGGAGCGGCAGGTGGCGGCGCACGGACTTGGACCGTGCCAGAGGGCGCGAACCTTCGATACCGATCCTTGGCGGATGGCGGCTCATGGCCCGGCTCCCGGCGGCAGGCAGACCGTGCTCTGCGAGCCGTCCGCGTTGTTGACCGTGTCACACGTCCAGTCCGTGGGGCATTCGGTCGCGGTCAGGCAGGTCTTGGTGCAGACGTTGCCCGAGTCCTTCTTCAGGCACAGGTGCGACTTGCAGGCCGCGGGGCCGAACGCGCAGGCCGCGCCGGTGTCGCCGCCGCCGTCGGGGAAGCACACCTGGGTGGTGGCGGGAGTGGAGGTGCCCGCGCTGGCCGTCTGGTCCTTGATGTCGGCCGTCTGGCAGGCGAAGCCGGTGTGGCATGCGTGCGCGGCGTCGCAGGTCTTGGTGCAGAGCTGCGCGGTGCCGAGGTCCAGGCAGTACCCCTCCTGGCACGGCGGCGAGCCGGGCGAGCAGTCGTCGCCGAACGAGCCGCCCACGGGTGCGCACACGCCCGCCGCGCCGTTGGCCTCCTGCGCGCAGTTGTACTTGTCGGAGCCGACCGCCGAGCAGCAGTGCCAGCGCGCGTCGCCGCAGTCCGAGTTCTGCGTGCACGAGGCCGAGCAGCGCTGCTCGATGCCGAACTGCGCGCAGATGCCCGAGAGGCAGTCCGCGCCGCCCACGCCCGCGCAGGTGTCGCCGAGGCGCTGCAGGCCGCCCTGGCACGAGCCGCGCGAGGGCACGCACTGGTACGGCCACGCGCCGTTCTGGCCGATGCCCGAGCAGGTGAACCCGGCCTGGCACGCGCTGGGGTTCTTCCCGCACGACCCGCCCGGGCAGGTGCCCGTCGAGCAGTCCGAGCCGCAGAACTGCTCGCCGAAGAAGGGCGACCCCGCGGTGCGGTTCGCCACGCAGCGCGCGCCCGTCACGTTCTTGCAGTCGTCGTCCGAGGAGCACTGCGCGCAGATGCTGCCGTCGGTCTTGCGCACGCAGGTGCGGTTGGCCAGATCACACGTCGAGCCGAGGCCGCACTCGCGCGCCACGGTGGCCTGATCCGTCGAGTCGCAGTAGCCCGCGCACGTGCCGCTGTCGGGGACGCACTGGTTCGGCCCGCTGCCGGTGCCGGTGAGATCGACGCAGGAGAAGTGCGCCGGGCAGTCCGTGGTCGTCTGGCACGTGGTGCCGCAGAACGACTCCTCGGAGATGAGGTTGCGCACGCACAGGTCGCCCGGCTTGCCGCACTCGAGATCGCCCGTGCACGGCGCGCAGAGCGGCCGCCCGCCTCGGCAGGAGCCGACCGTGTTGGTGCTGGTGGCCGGGAGGCAGCGCTTGGCCCCGCCCGCGCTCGCCGAAGCCGCGCAGATGAAGCCGGTGGCGCACGAATCGCCCGCGCCGCACGCGGGCGCGCAGAAGGTCTCGCCCGACGACTCCTTGTTGCAGGTGCCGCCCGTGCCGCACTGCTTGTCGCTCGTGCACGACCCGCAGGCCGAGCGCGTGACCGGCACGTAGCAGAGCGCGGAGGCCGTGTCGCACTTGAGGCCGGCAGGGCAATCGCCGTCCTCGGAGCAGACGCCGCCGGCGCCGCGCGACTGGCACACCGAGCCCTGCGCGCCCGCCGCGACGCACAGATAGCCGTCGGGGCAGTCCGCGGGCGCGGCGCACGCCTGCGTGCAGTACGCCGTGCCCGAATCGAGCACGAGGCACAGGGACGAAGCGCAGGCCGCGTCGCGGTCGAGCAGGCAGTCGGCGCCGAGCGTACCCAGCGTGGTGGTGTTGTTGCTCCCGCCGCACGACACGAAGGCGAGGGCCAGCGCAGCGCACACGGGGAGGCGCCGCGCAATCGAGCGAATGGAGGCTGCGAGAGCCATGCCAGCGGGCATCCAAATTGGATACCACCGCGGATCGGGTGCGGCCAACCACATCGAACACCGACCATTGACCGATAGG
>JAFEBC010000511.1 GCA_018266095.1 Deltaproteobacteria bacterium | reverse complement strand
GGATCTCGCCCTCGCGGAAGTGGTAGCCGCGGTCCTGGCGCGGGTCGATGGTGGAGCCGCCCGCGAGCGCGACGTCACACTCGCCCGCGAGCAGCGATTGGCAGGCGAGGTGCACCGCGACGAGCGACGACGAGCACGCGGTCTGCACCGAGACGCTGGGCCCGCGCAGGCCCAATTCATACGAGACGCGCGTGGCGAGGAAGTTCGAGTCGTTGCCGGTGTGGCGCACGAGCCACTCGCCCACGGACTCCATGACTTGTGGATTCCGCAGCAGGTTGAACATCAGGTACGCCGACATGCCCTGCGCGGCGAAGACCGCGGCCGAGCCCGGGAGCGCGTCGGGCACGAGGCCCGCGTCCTCGAAGGCCTCCCACGCCACCTCGAGGAAGAAGCGGTGCTGCGGGTCGAACACCGAGGCGTCGCGCGGGCTGAGGCCGAAGAAGCTGGCGTCGAACTTGTCGATGTCGTCGAGGAAGCCCGAGGCGCGCACGTAGCTCGGGTCGGCGAGCGTTTGGCTGCTGACGCCGGCGGCGCGCAGCTCGGCCTCGCTGAGGGTGCGGATGCTCTCGATCCCGGCGCGCAGGTTGCGCCAGAACTGCGTCACGGAGCGCGCGCCCGGGAATCGGCCGGCCATGCCGACGATGGCGATCGCGCTGCCGCTCGACATTTCGTTCTGCCCCTCAGCGCAAGGTGTCGACCCCGCACGTCTGGAAACAAACTATCATGTAGGGGGAGGGGAGACATGGTGCCCAGGCCGGAGGTGGCTCCTAGCGGCGCGCCCGCCGAGGTGGACGAGGTGCTTCCGCTCTCGCCCATCCAGCACGGCATGCTCGTGCACCAGCTCCGCGCGGGCGCGGGGACGGGCATCGATCTCGAGCAGGTGACGGCGCGGCTGCACGAGGCGGTGGACGCAGACGCGCTGGTGCGGGCGGCGCGGGCGCTCTCGCTGCGGCACCCGGTGCTGCGGCTGCGGTTCCGCTGGGAGGGGCTGGAGGAGCCGGTGCAGGAGGCGCTGCGCGAGGCCCCGCCCGAGGTGGCGCGGCACGAGCTGCGCGGACGGACTGCGGCCGAGCAGGAGGCGGCGATCGCGGGGCTCTTGGAGGAGGACCGCGCGCGCGGCTTCGATCTGGCGCGGGCGCCGCTGTGGCGGCTCATGCTGGTGACGCTGGCGGCGGGCGAGAGCCTGATGGTGCTGACGTACGCGCACGCGCTGCTCGACGGTTGCGTGGCGGCGGTGATCACGGAGCTCTTCGCGCTCTACGAGGCCGAGCGGACGGGCACGCCGGCGCAGCTTCCGGAGCGGCGGCCGTACCGGGAGCACCTCGCGTGGCTCGCGGAGCACTTGAAGGCGACCCGTGAGGGCTCGCGGGCGTTCTATCGCGGGCTGCTCGCGGACCTCGCGCAGCCGACGCGGCTGGCCTCGCTGGAGCGCGCGCCGGGGCACACGAACGAGCGCGGGTACGCGGAGCATCGCTTTCGCTTCGACGCGGACACGAGCGAGGCCTTGCGGGCCTTGAGCGCGCGCGCGGGCGTGCGCGTGTCGACGCTGTTCGAGGCCGCGTTCGGGCTGGTGCTGGCGCGCTTCTCGGGCGAGGGCGAGAGCGTCTTCGGGGTCACGCGCGCGTGCAGGAAGAGCGCGCCGCCCGGGTCGGAGTCGACGATCGGGCTCTTCTTCAACACCGTGCCGGTGCGCGTGCGCGACCTGCCGCAGCAGCCGCTCGTGGACTTCCTGCGCGAGCGCCGCGCGGCCCAGGAGGCGCTGCGCGAGCACGAGCACCTGCCGCTCGCGGAGATCACCGCGTGCGCCGCGTTGCCGGGCGGGGTGCCGCTGTTCGAGAGCGCGCTCATCTTCAACGATCTGCACCACGACACGCGCCTGAAGGCGCTGGGCGGCGCGTGGCTGCAGCGCGACTTCGAGTGGATCGACCAGACGAGCTTTCCCCTGAACGTGATGGTCTATGGCGATCCGCAGCTCCACGGGAAGCTCTCGTGGGATCGCGCGCGGTTTCCGCAGGCGAGCGCTGCGCTGTTGGCGCGGCATCTGGTGCAGCTCTTGACTGCGATGGCGCGGGCGGGAGAGGGCGCGCTGGTGGGCTCGCTGCCGCGGCTCTTGCCGGACGAGCGCGCGCGCTATGCGGAGCTGAACCACACGGTGGCGCAGGCGGCCGCGGAGCCGTGCGTCCACCGGCAGATCGAGGCGCAGGCGCGGCGCACGCCCGACCGCGTGGCGCTCACGTTCCATCCGCGCACGCTGACGTATCGGGAGCTGGACGAGCGCGCGACCGCGCTGGCGGCGGAGCTGCGCGGCCTGGGCGCGGGGCCGGGCGCGCTGGTGGGCCTGTATCTGTCGCGCTCGCCGGAGCTCGTGGTGGGGATGCTGGCGATCCTCAAGGCGGGCGCGGCGTACGTGCCGCTCGATCCGGCGTATCCGGCGCAGCGGCTGGCGTGGATGCTGGAGGACTCGGGCGCGCGCATCGTGGTGACCGAGGAGGCGCTGCGCGAACACCTGCCGCCGGGGCCGCAGCACGTGGTGTGCGTGGAGCACGCGCGGACGCAGACGCTGACGGCAACGCCAACGCAAACGCCAACGCAAACGCAAACGCAAACGCAAACGCAAACGCAAACGCCAACGCCAACGCCAACGCCAACGCCAACGCCAACGCAAACGCAAACGCCAACGCCGACGGGCGACGACCTCGCCTACGTCATCTTCACCTCCGGCTCGACGGGGCGGCCCAAGGGCGTGGAGCTGCGGCACCGCAACGTGACCAACTTCTTCACCGGCATGGATCGCGTGCTCGGCGGCGATCCGCCCGGCACGTGGCTCGCGGTGACGAGCGTGTCGTTCGACATCTCCGTCCTGGAGCTGCTCTGGACCCTCGCGCGCGGTTACACGGTCGTCCTCCAGGAGGAGCTGCAGAAGGCCGTGCGCACGCAGCCGGGGAAGCCCGCGCGCAAGGTGGACTTCTCGCTGTTCTACTTCGCCGCCGACGCCGACGAGGGCCAGGGGCAGCGCTACAGGCTCCTGCTCGAGGGCGCGAAGTTCGCCGACCAGCACGGCTTCTCGGCGGTGTGGACGCCGGAGCGGCACTTCCACGCGTTCGGCGGGCTCTATCCGAATCCGTCGCTGACGAGCGCGGCGCTGGCGGTGATCACCGAGCGCATCCAGTTGCGCGCGGGGAGCGTGGTGCTGCCGCTGCACAGCCCGCTGCGCTGCGCGGAGGAGTGGTCGGTGGTCGACAACCTCTCGGGCGGGCGCGTGGGGCTCTCGTTCGCCTCGGGGTGG
This sequence comes from Deltaproteobacteria bacterium, assembly GCA_018266095.1. Lineage (GTDB taxonomy): Bacteria > Myxococcota > Myxococcia > Myxococcales > 40CM-4-68-19 > CAIWCD01. The sequence continues at coordinate 1,583 of JAFEBC010000511.1, read as the reverse complement.
CACGCCAATGACTTCGCGCTGGCGCCGGGGAACTTCGCCGATCGGCGCAGGCTGATGGCCGAGGGCATCGAGACCGTGCGCAAGCTGTGGCGCGGCGAGGCGGTGGCGGCGCGCTCGGGCGATGGGCGCGAGGTGCAGGTGCGCGTGTTCCCCAGGCCGGTGCAGGCCGAGCCGCCGATCTGGATCACGGCGAGCGGAAATCCGGACACGTTCGCGCAGGCGGGCAAGCTGGGCGCGTCGGTGCTGACCAACCTCCTGGTGATGACGCGCGAGGACCTGGCGCGGAACATCGCGGTGTACCGTCAGGCGCGGCGCGAGGCGGGGCACGCGGGCGAGGGCCAGGTCAGCCTGATGCTGCACGCGTTCGTGGGGCCCGACGAGCGAGAGGTGCGGCGCATCGTCAAGAAGCCGTTCCTCGATTACTTGACCTCGTCAACTGATCTCATCTCCAAGGCGCGCTGGGAGGCGACGGCGTTCGCGAACCCGAGCAAGGCGAGGCGGCCCGAGGAGGCGGCGGGCAAGGCGGGGGCGCAGGTGAGCGGCGCGGCAGGCAGCGCGGGTGCGCCGGCGAAGCGCGAGGAGTCCTTGGCGGAGCTGACGCCGGCCGAGCTGGAGGTGCTGCACGAGCACGCCTTCAACCGCTACTTCAACAGCGCGGGGCTGTTCGGCACGCCCGAGCAGTGCGCGCAGACCGTGGCCGGGCTGGCGGCGCTGGGCGTGACCGAGATCGCGTGCCTCGTGGACTTCGGCGTGGCGAGCGACACCGTGCTCGCGCACTTGACGCACCTCGATCGCGCGCGGCAGCTCTGCGCGGGCGCGGCGGACGGGAGCGGCGCGGCGGAGCCCGGGGTTGATCAGTCGGTGGCGGCGAACCTCGAGCGGCACCGCGTGACGCACCTGCAATGCACGCCTTCGTTCGCGTCCATGCTCGCGGGTGAGCCGCGGGCGCGCGCGGCGCTGACGGGCCTGCAGCAGCTCCTGCTCGGCGGCGAGGCGCTGCCGCCCGCGCTGGTGGACGATCTGGCGCAGGCGACGCACGCCACCATCCTCGACATGTACGGGCCCACCGAGACCACGGTGTGGTCGGCGTGCGCGCGCGTGCAGGCGGGCCAGCCGATCACCATCGGGACGCCGCTCGCGAACCAGCGCGTGGCCATCGTCGACCGCGCGCTGCAGCCCGTGCCGCCGGGGGTCGCGGGCGAGCTGCTCATCGGCGGCGACGGCGTGGGCCGGGGCTATCTCGCGCGGCCCGAGCTGACGGCCGAGCGCTTCGTGACGCTCGCGGGCGAGGACGGGCGCTTCTACCGCACGGGCGATCTGGCGCGGCTCACCGACGCGGGCACGCTGGAGTTCCTGGGCCGGCTCGACCATCAGGTGAAGGTGCGAGGGCACCGCGTGGAGCTGGGCGAGATCGAGGCCGCGCTGGGCCGGCAGCCGGGCGTGCGCGAGAGCGTGGTGGTGGCGAAGAAGGACGGCGCGGGGGACGCGCGGCTCATCGCGTATGTGGCGCCCGCGGGGCAGGCGCACGAGAGCGGCGTCGAGGACTGGCGCGCGGTGTGGGAGCAGACGTACGCGGGCGAGCT
>JAFEBC010000510.1 GCA_018266095.1 Deltaproteobacteria bacterium | reverse complement strand
TTGGGCCTCCTCGAGCCGCGCTCGGGCCAATCGCTGACGCTCCCGCTCGCCGAGCTCACGCGAATCGAAGCGCGCACCTCGCCCTTGCGGCCGGCGCCGTACCTCGTGCTCCTGCGCCAGGACGGCCGCCAGCTCGTGCTTGCCGACGTGGGCTTCGCCTTCGCGCCGCTCACGCACAACAGCGGGCCCCTGCCCGAGCTGCCGGAGACAGTCTGCTTCGCCGACCTCGACACGCTGCTCGCAGGCGTGGCCCAGCTCACCACGCAGGGACGGGTCGCCGAGGCCACCCGCGGGGTCCTGGCCTGCATCGCGCTGGTCGACGGCGCGCGCGCCTGCGGGTTCCAAGTCGGCCGTGAGGAATCGCGCTTGGAGGCCGCGCTGACGCGCCTGGAGCGCGGTTGATTTATTTGCGATGCGGCTCCAAGCAATGGTTTTCTTTGACTCTACAATGAGGATCCGATAAGCAGCATTTGCTGTCGGCGCGCAGAGGGGGATTCTGGCGTCGTTTGAGAAATCAACGAAAGCTTCAACAACCCCTCTTCAGGAGCACCACCACGATGGCAGCCCGCAAAGCAGACAACGCAAGCTCCGGTTGGATCCTCTCGCTCGGCGAGAGCATCGGCCAGCAGCTCGGCCACGCGATCGCAGAGAGCATGCAGCGCACCCTGGCCCAGTCGATCGACGTGGGCGCCATCGCCGCCCGTATCGGCGCCGGCGCAGGCAAGGTCCGCGGCCCCGGACGTCCGCCCGCCACCGGCTCGCGCGCCGTGTGCAGCATGGCCGGCTGCGGCAAGCCAGTGCTCGCCAAGGGCCTGTGCCGCTCGCACTACTACAAGACGCGCTACAAGCTGCAGAAGGAAGGCAAGCTTGTGCCCAAGGGCAAGAAGAAGGCGGACGCGAAGTAAGTCTTCGGGAACGCTCCTCGCGGCGCCGCTTGGGGTCGGCGTCGCTGGCAGAGCGTGGAAGCCGGGGGCCTCCGTCCACGCGGACGGCGGCCCCGTGTTTTTCCTGGCAATCGCTCGTTTTGGGGTAGAGTGCGCCCGCCATGCAATTCGCTTGTGACCAGTGCAAGGCCACACTGCACATCGCCGACGACAAGGTGAAGGGGAAGCGCCTTGTCGTGCGCTGCAAGAAGTGCGGCAATCGCATCTCCATCTCGGATCCGGCGCTCGCGCCTCAGCCCTTCGCGGCTCCGGCGGCCAAGGCTGCTCCCGCGCCAGCACCGGCGGCAGCGCCCGAGGCGGAGGCCCCCCGCGACAGCGACACCGACGACACGCGCGCGATGGACACGGCGGTGCTGGAAGAGGCCCTGCGCGCCTCGAAGGTCGATGATTCGGCTGGCGGATTCGCGCCGGTCGCGATGGAGGCCAAGGCCGCTCCGCGCCCGGCGGCGCAGGCCCCGGCAGCGCAGCCCCCGCGCGATCCGCCCATCTGGTTCGCGATGGTCGGCGGCAAGCAGATCGGGCCCATGAGCCGCGCCGAGATCGGGCTCAAGGCGGCCACCAACGCCATCACCGCCCGCACCTACCTGTGGAAGGACGGCATGGCCTCCTGGCTGCGCGCCAAGGAGGTCCCGGAGCTGTCGTCGATGTTCGCGGACGCGCCTGCGTCGGCCCCGCCGCCCGCTGCGCCCGCGCCCAAGCCTGCGCCCGCGGTCAAGGCCGCGCCGGCGCCCGCGCCTGCCCCCAAGCCGAAGCCCGCGCCTGCTCCCGAGCCGAAGAAGGAGATGGAGGCCTTCGACACGGCCCACTTCGACAAGCTCGACCTCTCGGAGCTGGCCAAGGACACCACGCCCATCGACATGGCGGGCGAGAAGGCAGGCAAGGCGGGCGTCGAGCTCGACATGGAGCTCGATCTCGGCGGGCCGTCCAAGCCTGCGCCCAGGGCCGCGCCCGCTGCCAAGCCCGCGCCCGCCGCCAAGCCGGCGCCCAAGCCCATCCCGGAGCAGGCGCCCGTGCTGCACACGGAGCCCGAGCCGTCCGCGCAGACGCCGCTCTCGCTCGACGGCCTGCCCAAGCTCAAGGTCGGCGCCTCGTCCGACGACGAGGAGGAGCGCACCAACGTCGAGTCCTTGCCGCTGGGCGAGCGCGTGCACCAGGAGGACGTCGCCAAGGAGCTCTTCTCCTCGGGCGAGAACCAGGGCGTCGCCGCCGCAGACCTCGCCAAGTGGGCCTCGTCGGAGCTGGGCAAGAAGGGGAAGGGCGCGCCCTCCGGTGGCGCGGCGGTCCCGCTGCCCAAGCCCGCGCCTGCCCCCTCTGCGCCGGAGGCGAGCGCGCCCGCGCCCAAGCCGGATCCGTTCGCGGGCGTCCCCCACGCCGAGGGCGCCGACAAGCGCGACCCCAAGGAGACGACGGGCAACGTCCTCGCCAACGCGGGCGTGAAGAAGAAGAAGACGGGCATGATCGTCGGCATCGTCGGCGGCGCAGTGGTGGTGCTGCTGGCCCTCGTCTGGGCGCTGTCGTCGGGCGAGGAGAAGCCAGTGGTGCCGGTCGAGGTGGCGCAGAAGCCGTCGCTCGGCGGCACGGGAGACGCGAACGTCACCGGGCTCGCCAAGACGGAGCCAGAGCCGCCCGCTCCCAAGGAGACGCCGCCGCCGCCCGCCCCCGAGAAGGTCGAGAAGACCGAGCCGGAGAAGCCCGCGGCCAAGCCGGAGAAGGTGGCCGCCGCGCCCAAGAAGAAGGAGGCCAAGGACAAGGCCGCGCCCATCTCGCAGGACCAGGAGGCGGCGATGAAGGGCCTCGACAACGAGCGCGGCATCGGCAGCCACGGGCCCAAGGCCGAGTCGGCGCCCGCCACGCCGCCCACCGAGAAGGGCGAGGCCGGCCTCACCGCGGACGACATCAAGAAGAAGCTGGGCGAGAACCGCGGCGCCTTGCAGAGCTGCATCGACGATGCGCTGCACAAGGACCCGGACCTGAAGGTCGGCAAGATCCGCATCGCCACCACCATCGCGCCCTCGGGCCAGGTGACGAACGCGAAGATCGACAAGAAGCCGGTCGACGATTCGCCGCTGGGCGCGTGCCTGAAGAAGGCCACCCGGCGCATCGTGTTCCCGTCGTTCACGGGCGAGGCGTTCGAGGTCGACATCCCCATCGTCGTCACGGCGAGCGAGTAGCCCATGTACCTCGGACGCGTGGTCGGCACGGTGGTGGCGCAGACGAAGGCCGAGGGGCTCTCGGGGCAGAAGCTCTTGCTCGTGCAGCCGCTCGATCACGATCAGAAGCCCAACGGGCCCATCGAGGCCGCGGTGGACACCGTGCGCGCGGGGCCGGGCGATCTGGTCTTCCTGGTCGGCTCGCGCGAAGCGTCGCTGGCGCTCGAGGAGGCCTTCGTTCCCGTGGATGCGGCCATCGTCGGCTTCGTCGACTCCGTGCACGCAGGGGGCGGCAAGTGATCCTCGCCAAGGTCCTCGGGCCGGTCGTGAGCACGGTGAAGCACGCGTCGTATGCGGGGCTGAAATTGCTCGTGGTGCAGCCCGTGAACGAGACGGGAGCGGCCGAGGGCAAGAGCCTGCTCGCGGTCGATCGCGTGTCGTCGGCGGGTGAGGGCGACACGGTGCTCATCCTCAAGGAAGGCACCGGCGTGCGGCAGTTGTTCGGCCTGCCCAAGGAAGCCAAGCTGCCCATCCAGGCCTGCATCGTGGGCGTGGTCGACGAAGTCGCCGTGGGCGCGGGCGAGAAGAAGTGAACGTCCTCTCGCCGATGGCGCGCACGCACGTGGCCGCCTGCGCGCGCCGCCTGCACGCGGTGGGCTGGGTCGCGAACCACGACGGAAATGTGTCGATGCGGGTGGGGAAGGATCGCTTCCTCATCACGCCCACGGCCACCAGCAAGGCCGAGGTCACGGAGGCCAATCTCGTCGTCGTCGATGGCGCGGGCAAGGTGGTCGAGGGCACGAAGAAGCCGCCGGGTGAGCTCGAGCTGCACCTCGCGGCCTACCGCGCGCGGCCCGATTGTCACGCGGTGGTGCACGCGCACCCCCCGTTCGCCACTGCCTTCGGTGCGGCCCGCGTGGCCTTGCCGTTGCCGCTCCCGGAGGCGGTCGTCTCCCTCGGGCGCGTGCCGCTGGCGAACTTCGCGCTCCCCAAGACACCGCAGGCCATCGAGGCCATCTCCAGCACCCTGAGCCAGCCCGAGGTCGAGGCCGTGCTCCTGCCGGGGAACGGCGTGCTCACGGTCGCGGCCGATGTGGCGCTCGCGTACCTGCGCATGGAGCTGGTCGAGCACGTCGCCAAGATCGTGCAGGCCGCGCGGGCGCTGGGCGGCGTGCAGGAGCTGCCGGACGCGGTGATGGCGGACCTGCTCAAGGCGCACGTGAAGACGTTCCCGCGGAAGTAGCCGTGGCGCGGGGCGGGCTGTTCTTCCTCTCGTTGAGGCTGGCTGAAGCGCAAGGCCTCGTGCCCGCGGGGACCTGCGCGGCGCTCGCCAAGCTGCCGGATCGCGCGCTGGCGCAGGCGGCCGTCGAGGTGGGCCAGGCGCTCTCGGCGCGCACGGGCGGCGTGCTGCCGCTGGCGATGGACGAGCTCGCGCTGTACCTGTCCCTCCTGCATCCGCTCGACGCCGGGGTCGAGTCGTACCAGCCGCCGTTCACGCCCTGCCTCGCGCCGCCGGATCTGGGCGACTTCCCCGAGGGCAAGAAGACGCTGGAGGCGCCTGCGCCGGAGCTGGAGGCGCTGTGCACCGCCTTCGAGCGCGGGCACGTGGGCGAGCTGCCCAAGGGCGCGCGGCGGCAGACCGGCGTCTACTACACGCCCAAGGAGACGGCGGCGCACGTGGTGGAGCTGGGCCTGACGCAGGGCTCGGTGCGCGCGGAGG
>JAFEBC010000050.1 GCA_018266095.1 Deltaproteobacteria bacterium | reverse complement strand
GTAGGTGTAGGACAAAGAGCCGCTGGCCACTGGGGAGCCGCTCACCTGGAAGTCGCTCGCGCGCACGCTGTCGGAGCCGCAGAGCTCCTGGCTGTTGCCGGTGCGGAAGGGCCAGACGCGCAGATGGCCGACTTGATCTCCAACCAGGACCGCGCCGCCATCGAAGAACGAGAGGAAGGCGAGCGCGTCGCCGTGCGCGGACGGGAGCGACCAGGTCTGGCCCGTGGCGAGCTCGGTGACGTGCGCGATGCCGTCGTCGCCGCCGTGGGCGATGAAGGCGCCGTCCGCGGAGAACACGGCCTGCGTGGTGGTGTGCGCGTCTGACGGGAACGCGAGCGTGTTGCCGCCGGGCAGGAGCGTGAGCACGAACACCTGCTTGCCGGACGCAGCCAAGAGCCGCGTGCCGTCGGGCGAGAAGGCCACCTGGAACGCGGGCTCGCCCTGGTTGAGCGCGAAGCGCTGCGTGGGCAGCCCGCGATCCACGGCCTCGCCGAGGATGAGGTGCGCGCGGCCCCAGCCCGGCAGATCCGGCGAGAGGCCCTCGAGCAGCCGCACGGCGCCGCTGGGATCCGAAGACAGCATCGCGCGCGCCTGACCCAGGAGCAGCTCCTGTCCGCGGGCCTGCGCGGTGGCCAGCGCGGCCTCGGCCTTGTCGCGCTCCTCGTGCGCGATGCGGCGCTCCTTGACGATGTCCCGAACGCTGATGATGCCCACCGTGGTCAGCACCGCGAGCGAGGCCGCGATGATGCCGAGCACCACGCGGTTCTTCTTCACGAAGCGCATGACGATCTCGCGCGTCGAGTACGTGTGCGAGGCCACGAGGCGCCCGCTCAGGTAGCTGCGCAGCTCGTCGGCCAGGGCCTTGGCGTTGGGGAAGCGCTCGTCCGGCTTCTGCGCCATCGCGCGGCGCACGATGCTCACCAAGTCGGTCGGCAAGTCGGGGACCTTCGCCTCCAGCGGCTCGGGCGGCGAGGTGAGCACTTTGCGCAGCACCTCGCGCGAATCACGGCCGCGGAACGGCGGCGCGCCCGAGAGCACGTGGTAGAGCACGGCGCCCAGCGCGTACACGTCGGCGCGCTCGTCGGCCGCCTCGCCGCGGGCCTGCTCGGGGGCCATGTGCGTGGGCGTGCCCATCACTGCGCCCTGCATGGTGAGCTCAGCGCCCTGCCCCGCCTGCTCCATTGTGGGATCGGTGTCCTGCGAGGGCGAATCGTGCGGATCGCTCAGGTCCTTGGCGAGGCCCCAGTCGATGACCAGCGTGTCGCCGTAGCTCCCGACCAGGATGTTCGCGGGCTTCAGGTCGCGGTGGATCACGCGCTGCGCGTGCGCGAAGGCGATGGCCTCGATGGCCGACAAGACACGCGGCAACAACTGCAGCCGCATCTCCAGCGCGGTGGCCTGCGCGATGAGCTCGTCGAGCGGCTTGCCCAGGATGCGCCGCATGACGATGAACGGCTCGCCCTCCGCGCGCTGGCCGATCTCGTACACGGGGATGATGCCCGGGTGCTGCAGCCGCGCCGTCATCACCGACTCGCGGATGAAGCGCGCGACTGCCTTGGAGTTGCCGCGATCGAGCATCTCCTTGATGGCCACCTCGCGGCCGATGCGCTTGTCGTGCGCGATCACCACACGGCCCATGCCGCCGCGCGCGAGCTCGTTGTCGATGCGGTAGCGCTGGTCGAAGCGGGCCGAGATGCTCCACGCGGGCAGGGGCGCGCCCGGGCTGGAGCGGCCGGGATCGCTGCCGAGCGTCTTGTCGTTCGTGTGGTCGCTGACGAAGGTGGCGCTCTCTGGATCGGAGGGGACCGACGAGGCCGCGCCGCCGTGGCTCGAGATCGTCGCCTGCTCGCTCTCCGGGACCTCTGCCTTGGGCTCGGAGGCGAGCGTCTTCTCGTCACCCCACGAGGCCGGCGGCACCGTGCTCTCGTCGCCTGCCGCCTTCGGAGGCAGCGTGGCGGCCTCGCCCATCGAATCGGCGTCGCGCTTGGGATCGGACATGCTCGCAGAGCTCGCTTGCTGTGGAGAACTTTCCGAGGCTACTGCCTGAAGAGGCCGCGCACCACGCTGGCGATGCCGAGCGCGCTGCCGACCGCCTCGTCGTGGAAGGGCTTCAGGGCCTCGTTGAACTCGGCCGCGGTCTGGAAGCGGTCGCGCGGATCCTTGGAGAGCGAGCGCAGGAGCACGTCGTCGAGCCCCTCGGGCAGGTCCTTGCGCAGGGACGACACGGGCGCGATCTTGAGGTTGCGCAGCGAGTCCTGCAGCGCTTCGTTGTTGTGCCCGAGCAGCGCGCGCTGGTTGGCGAGCGCCTCATAGAGCACGGCCGACGCGCCCCACAGATCGGCCTGCGGCGTCAGCGGCGCGCGCTCCAATTGCTCCGGCGCGAGGTACGCGAGCTTGCCCCAGAGCGTGCTCTGCGGATCGCCGTCGCCCATCGCGCGCACCTTGGCGATGCCGAAGTCGCCGAGCTTGATCTCGCCGAGCCGCGAGATGAACAGGTTCGACGGCGACACGTCGCAGTGCACGATGTTGAGCGGCAGGCCCGTGGGCCCCTTGGCGTGGTGCGCGTAGGCCAGCGCGTCGAGCACGGAGCGCACGATGTAGAGCGCGAACGGCACCGGCATCCAGATGCGCCGCTCGCGGAACTTGGCCAGCACGTGCGCGAGATCGCGGCCGTCCACGTACTCCATCACGAGGTAATAGAGGTCGCCGACGCAGCCGGCCTCGAGCACCTCGACGATGTTCGGGTGCTTGAGCAGGCGCGAGATGTCGGCCTCGCCGGTGAACAGGTCGACGGCCTCGGTGTCCTCGGTGAGCTTGGGCGTCAGGCGCTTGAGCGCCACCGTCTGGCCCATGCGCGCGCCCTCGAAGATGCGCGCCTTGTAGACCTCGGCCATCCCGCCTCGGCCCAAGAGCTGGAGGATCTCGTATCTCCCGAAGCGCGGGGGCGCCTTCTCGGGACCGGTGGTCACGGCGTGCCTGTCCCGGCGCCCGACCGCTTGGCCTCGCTGCCCGACATCT
>JAFEBC010000509.1 GCA_018266095.1 Deltaproteobacteria bacterium | reverse complement strand
GGTGCGGAGCGGGCTCGCGTCCGTGCAGGGCGAGCTGCTCGGCGTGGGCCAGCTCCTGCTCGCGCCGGGCCTCGGGGACGACGCGCGCCGCATCGCGCTCGCGGGCAGCAAGGTCACGGGATCCGGCACGATCGATCTCGCGGCCGTCTACGATCCGCAGGGCAAGCTCGTGCTCGCGCTCAAGGCCAAGGAGAGCGAGCTCGCGCCCGCGCAGCAGCTCCCGCAGGAGCTGGTCGCGCGGCTCAAGACAGGCGAGCTGGCGCTGGGGCCGATCGAGAGTCCACAAAGTGGACCGAGGCTGCTCGTCGCGCTGCCGATCGACGTGGACGGACAGCGCCGCGGCATCGTCAGCACCTCGCTGGACCTCTCGCCGCTGTGCAAGCTCGTGGGCGAGCTGGGCGAGCGCCGGCTGTCGGGCTCCGACGGCGTGCTGGTGGTGGACGAGTCGCGCACCATCGTGCTCGCGGGCGACGTGCGGCGCGTGACCGCGCACGAGAACCTCCTGGAGAGGGGCATCTTCTCGGCCATTCGCGGAAATGCGAGCTTCCGGCAGGAGATGGGGGCAGCACCCTCATTCATGGATGGCCCCCGCGAGATGGTCGGCGCGCTGGAGACGCTGCCGGAGCTGGGCTGGGGCGTGGTGGTGCAGCAGCCGCGCGCGGTGGCGTTCCGCTCGATCGCGCAGACCAAGGAGTCGGTGCTGGCGGGCGCGCTGCTCGCGGCCATCCTGGCGGCGTTGGTGGGCCTGTTGTTCTCGCGGCAGCTCGCGCGGCCGATCGTGCTGCTGGCGCAGGAGACGCGCAAGATCGCCGGGCGCGTGTTCACGCGGGTGCCAGCGGAGCTGTCGGAGCGCGGCGACGAGCTGGGCTCCCTGGGCCGCGCGTTCGATCAGATGGCGGTCGATCTGCGCTCGAGCGAGGCCTCGCTCATCACCGAGACCAAGGCCAAGGCGACGCTCTCGCGCTACCTGTCCGCGGACGTGGTCGAGTCGATCCTGCAGCACCCGGACCGCATGAAGGTCGGCGGCGAGCGGCGCGAGGTGACCGTGCTGTTCGCGGACGTGGTGGCGTTCACGCGCCTGTCCGAGCAGCAGCCGCCAGAGGTCGTGGTGCAGCTCTTGAACGAGCTGTTCACCTTCGCCACCGAGATCATCCACCGGCGCGGCGGCATCATCGACAAGTTCATCGGCGACTGCGTGATGGCGGTGTGGGGCACGCCGGTGCAGCACGACGACGATCCGCTGCGCGCGGTGCTGGCGGCCGAGGACCTGCGGCGCTGGGTGGAGACGGCGAACCGCAAGTGGCGGCGGCAGTTCGGCCTCGAGATCCGCATGGCGATGGGCATCAACACCGGTCAGGCCGTGGCGGGCAACATCGGCTCGGACAAGCGGCTCGAGTACACGGTGATCGGCGACGCGGTGAACGTGGCGGCGCGGCTCGAATCGCTCGCCTCACCGGGGCAGATCCTGCTCAGCGAATCCACGCGCGCGCGGCTGCCCGAGGGCTTCCACGCCAGGTCGCAGGGCGAGCACAAGATGCGCGGACGCCAGGCCTCGACGCTCGTGTTCGAGGTGGCGGAATGAAGATCGGAGACGTGTTCGGCGGACGGTTTCGCCTGCTGGAGGCCATCGGCGAGGGCGGCATGGGCGCCGTGTTCCGCGCGGAGCAACTGTCGATCAAGCGCGAGGTGGCGCTGAAGATCCTGCACCCGCACGTGGCGCACGCGCCGCGCGCGGCCGAACGGTTCCATCGCGAAGCGCTCGTGCTCGGCAAGCTCAAGCACCCGAACAGCGTCGAGGTCTACGACCTCGGCGAGGCGGAGGGCACGTTCTACATCGCCATGGAGCTGCTCTCGGGCAGCGGGCTCGACGCGCTCCTGTGGGCCGGCGGGCCGATGCAGGGTGAGCGGGTGGCGCGCATCTCCATGCAGGTGCTGGAGGCGCTCGACGAGGCGCACGCGCACGGGATCGTGCACCGCGACATCAAGCCGGGGAACATCTTCCTCCTGGCGCGGCCCAAGCGGCTCGAGCCCGCGCAGGAGCCCGCGGACCGGCTCAAGGTGCTCGACTTCGGCATCGCCTTCCTGCGCGAGGACAGCGGGGGACGCATCACGCAGCAGGGCCAGACCGCGGGCACGCCGGGCTACATGTCGCCGGAGCAGTGCCGCGGCGAGCCGGTCGACGGGCGCAGCGACCTCTATGCGCTCGGCTGCACCATGTACGAGATGATCACGGGCGATCCGCCGTTCGGGCGCGGCGAGCACAACCCGATGGAGGTGGTGGCGGCGCAGCTCTACAAGCCGCCGCTGCGGCCGCTCTTGGCGCGCGTGGGGCTCGAGCTGCCGCGCGCGATCGAGGACGTGGTCATGCAGGCGCTGGCCAAGCTGCCGCAGGCGCGCTTCGCGGACGCACGCGCGATGCACGCGGCGCTGCAGGCCGCGCTCTCGGCGCAGCCGCTGCTGCCGGAGCGCGGACACCGGCAAGGGCGTCTGGGCGGCGACGTGCAGGAGGTTGCAGCGGCGCCCGCTCACGCGGCAAGCATCGCCCTCGTGGGAGCCGACACCGCAGCCTTGGCCACCGCGCTGTCCGCGGTCGGGCACACCATCGTCGAGCTGCGGGAGGCCCGCGAGGTCCCCAAGTCGGTGTCGCTCGTCATCGTGGGAGACGGCCCGGGCGCGCTCACCTCGGCCACCGCGCTGGTCGACGGGGCGCCGAAGACGCCGGTGCTGCTCTGCGGATCCGAGAGTGATCTCGACACCATGGCGCGCGCGGCCGCGGGTGGCATCTTTGATTACGTCCCCCTCCCTCTAGATCCAGTCGAATTGAGCCGAAAGGTCGGACGTGCGCTCCGCCGCATTCACTAGCGCGTGCGCGCTCACGCTGATGCTGGTCGCGGCTGGAGGCGCGAGCGCCGCGGAGCCCTCTGCGAGCGCCGCCACCTCGACAGGAGCGTCGACTGCGCCGGCGACGATCCCGCACACCGTGCTCGCTGGCGAGTCGTGCCGCAGCATCTCCAAGCAGTTCTGGAACAACGATCCCAAGGCGATCGACAAGTTCCACGCGGTGAACCCGCAGCTCCTGGGCCCCGTGCATCACCTCGTGCCCGGGCAGATCGTGACCGTGCTCGCGCCGCCGCCCGACGCGCGGCTCACGTTCCTCAAGCCCGACGTGTTCAAGCGCGTGAAGAAGCAGCCGGACTGGCTCTCGGCGGCGCGCGGCGACGATCTCTTCCGGCTCGACGAGGTGAACACCGCGAAGGGCGCGGGCGCCGAGGTGACCTTCCGCGACGACTCCTCGGTGCAGCTCGACGAGAACGCGCTCATCGTCATCTACGGCGACCAGGCGCCTGCGCCCAAGCAGCAGAAGTCGGGCGCGCTGGAGTTGGTGCAGGGCGATGCGTCGGTGAACTTGTCCGCGCTGCGCGGCGAGAAGCCGCTCCAGGTGAAGACGCCCGCGGCGATGGTCGCG
>JAFEBC010000508.1 GCA_018266095.1 Deltaproteobacteria bacterium | reverse complement strand
GAACGTGGTGGGCGCGCTGCTCAACTCGGTGGATCTGGCCGAGCGCGGCGGCGGGTACTACTACGACTATTACGGGCGGCGCGGCGAGGACGAGAAGAAGGACGCGCGCGGGTAGCCTCGCGGGACCACGCAGCGGAATCGGAGGACGGAGTTGCGCACGCCCACGCTGCGGAGGCCGGGCCGCGGGGCCGCGGACGAGCTCTTGAAGCTCGTCACGAAGATTCAGACCACGCGGCCGATCCAGGATGACGATCCGCGCTGGCCGGACATCGCCGAGCTGGTCATCGCGCATCGGCTGGCGGGGCTCGCGCATGAGCACTGGGAGCTGCCGCGCGAGGTCAAGCGGACGCTCCGGCGTGAACGTGCGCGGCTCGTGCAGGTGCACGCGGTGCAAGAGCGGCTCTTGGCGCGTGTGCTCAAGGCCTTGAGGCCGCTGCCCGTGCTCCTGCTCAAGGGCGCAGCGAATGAGGGCCTGTATGCCTCGCCCGAGCTGCGGCCGCGGTCGGACACGGATCTGCTGGTTTCTCACGTACACTTTGGTGAGGCGCACGCGCGCCTGCTGCAGCTTGGCCTCGTGCACCATCCGCGCACGCGGCACACGAGGGAGAAGAGTCCGGTCTGGCATGAGCGCACGTTCCTCGAGGAGAACACTGGACAGTCGATCGACCTGCACCAGGGCCTCTTGCAGCCGGAGCGGATGAAGCTCACGGCGGACCTGCTCTTCGCGGATTCGCGGCCGGCGCTGGGGCGCGCGCGGCATGTGCGGATTCCGTCCATCGCGGACTCGTGGCTCATCGGCGCGCTGTCGCTCGCGGCCAAGGAGCTGGCGGTGCCGCTGGTGCTGGCGGTGGACCTCGCGCTCTTGTCGGCGCAGCTCGAGGCACGCGTGCTGGCGCAGCGGGCGAAGCAGGTCGACCTGGTGCGGGCGGCCTTCCTCGCGAGCTCGTGGCTCTCGCACGTGACGCTCGCCGGGCGGATCGTGCACGCACACTACGCTGTGGAGTGGGGAATCGAGCTCACGCGGCACCTGCGTGTGCCCAAGGCGCTCTCGATGGCGCTGGACTTGATCGCGGGCCGCTACGCGCTCGACCGCCAGCAGCCCTCGCGGCCGGCGCGGCTCGTGCGCAAGGCGCTCTTCATCGATCGCGCGACCGACGCGGCCTGGTTCGCGCTGCGCACGCTCAGCGGGCAGTAGGTCCACGTCGCTCATCGTCCCACTCGGGCGCACGCCTGCTCTTGCGATCACTCTCGACGCGGGCTAGGTTCCGCCGCCTTTTTCACTTTTGCTGGAGCTGCCGATGAAGATCGCCGTGGTCGGAACTGGATACGTGGGCCTCGTGGCCGGAACCTGCTTTGCCGACACGGGCCACAGCGTCATCTGTGTGGACGTCGACGCCGCCAAGGTGGAGACGCTGCGCAAGGGCCAGACGCCGATCTACGAGCCCGGCCTCGAGGAGCTCCTCGCGCGCAACATCAAGGCGGAGCGGCTCTCGTTCACGACGGATCTCGTGTCGAGCGTGCACGCCTCCGAGGTGGTCTTCATCGCCGTCGGCACGCCGCAGGGCGAGGACGGGAACGCGGACTTGCGCGTGGCCATGCACGTGGCCGGGCAGATCGCGGACGCCGCCAAGAAGTTCACGGTGGTGGTGAACAAGAGCACGGTGCCGGTGGGCACGGCCTCGCGCATGCAGGCCGAGATCAACAGCCGCACGCAGGTGCCGATCGAGGTGGTGTCGAACCCCGAGTTCCTGAAGGAAGGCGCGGCCATCGACGACTTCCTGCGGCCGGACCGCATCGTCATCGGCGCCACCAGCGAGAAGGCGAAGGCGATCATGGGCGAGCTCTACGCGCCGTTCGTGCGCACCGAGAGCCCGATCTACTTCATGGATCCGCGCTCGGCCGAGCTCACCAAGTACGCGGCCAACGCGATGCTGGCGACGCGCATCAGCTTCATGAACGAGGTGGCGATGCTCTGCGAGAAGGTGGGCGCGGACGTCGATGCGGTGCGCAAGGCGATGGGCTCGGACAAGCGCATCGGGCACCCGTTCCTGTTCCCGGGCGTGGGCTATGGCGGGTCGTGCTTCCCCAAGGACGTGAAGGCGCTCGTCGCCACGGCGCGCAACCAGGGGCTCGACTTCTCGCTGCTCGCGGCCGTCGACGCGGTGAACGATCGGCAGAAGCGCCTGCTCGGCCAGAAGGCGAAGGCGCACTTCGAGGCCAAGGGCGAGCTGCAGCGCTTCTCGTCGATCAAGAGCTACGAGCGCGCCTTGCACGGCCCCACGTTGCCGCGCTGAGCCGCCCCGAGCACGCAGGCGCCGCTCGAGCCGCCCGCGCCCGCGCCGCCGCTAGCGCCCGATGCCGTAGTAGGTGAACCCGTACTCGCGCATGCGCGCCGGGTTCCACACGTTGCGCCCGTCGAACAGCACCGGCTGCGCCATCGCCTGCTTCATGCGCTCGAAGTCCGGCGTGCGGAACTCGTTCCACTCCGTCACCAGGAAGAGCGCCTCCGCGCCGTCGAGCACCGCGTACGGATTCTCCACCAGCGTCGCGCGCGCGCCGTGCTGCTTCTTCCACGCGTCCATCGCCACCGGATCGTGCGCGGTCACGATCGCGCCCTCGGCCAAGAGCTCCTCGATGAGCGACACCGACGGCGCCTGCCGCAGGTCGTCCGTCTTGGGCTTGAACGCGAGCCCCCACACGCCGACCT
>JAFEBC010000507.1 GCA_018266095.1 Deltaproteobacteria bacterium | reverse complement strand
GGGAGCGCCGCGCTGGCCAGGCCGCCCGCGGTGACGCTGAGGTAGCTCGCCTGGGCCGGATAGCCGCCGAACGCCGGGAGCACCGCGCCGGGTGCGTCGCAGGGGGCCAGCGATTCGATCGCGAAGCGCAGGTCGATGCGGTCTGCGAGGTTGCCGCCGAAGATGTTCACCTTGGCGGTGCCCACGCGCTCGTCGAGGGTGACGTGCTGGTCGTCGAGCAGCGACACGTTCGACGCTCCGACGAACGAATCCTGGCTCACGACGAGGGGCTTGACGAGCACCTCGCCGCAGAGCGGGCTGAGCGTCCCCGAGAGCGCGTGGCCGCCGAGGAAGACGCTGCTGGCGTCGATGGTCACGGTCGTCGTGGTCTCGTGGAAGACGCCCTTGAGGCAGCCGTTCGTCTGCTGGAAGAGGCCGAGGCTCGCGAGGTCGGACGCGGACATCCCGTCGAGCGAGGTGGCGCCGCGGCGGTCGAGCGACCACGTGCCCGCGCCCGCGTCGAAGGAGACGTCGATGTAGCCGGGGCCGCTGCCGTCATCGACGAGCGCGACCAGGTCGCTCGGCTGCTCCTGGTTCGGCCACACACCCAGGAGCGTCAGGCCCTGCGCGCCGAAGTCGAGCACCTGCCGCAGCGTGAGCGGGTTCCAGGCGCTCGCGGGCACGCTCGCGTCCGAGGCGGCCGAGCCCGTGCCGGTGGTGAGCAGGAGCGTGTTCGCCTGGCCCACGCGCGCGGACACCCAGAGGCGGCCCGGGACCACCATGAGCACGTCCGCGAGGCCCGCGTACGTCTGCGCCGACCAGGCCCCTTGCGCGCCCTGCGTCGCGCGCGTGTCGCACTCCACGGCCTGCGTCTGCGCGTAGTACATGCCGTCACCGCACTGCGGCGCGAACGCCTGCAGCACGTCGTAGCTCGCGCCGCCCGAGACCGCGAGCGTGCCGGTGTAGAAGGCGGTGCTGGTGTTGCCGAGCGTCACCACGCCCGCGAACTGATCGACGCTCGCTGCGTCGGGCGCAGCGCCCGGGGTCAGGTCGGGATCGAGCGTGGGCGTGAGCAGGCCGATGCCGGTGAAGCCCAGCGGCGCCGCCTGCCCCTGCGGGTACTGCGCGGCCTCGCCGAAGTGCAGCGTGCCGTCCGCGCCGAAGTCGGCCTGCTTGCAGCCCACCGACTGCTGGCTCACGTCGACCGAGACGCCGATGTCCACGTAGCCCGCGCTGCTGGCGATGGGCACGCTCACGTCCACCGAGATGTCCGCGTCGATGTCCTTGCCGGCCTGGCAGTCGAGGTCGATGCTCGAGGTCGCGATCTGCGGCGAGAGCGTGGCCAGGAACGCGTCCACGTCGCCGCCGAAGTGCGCCCCCACGTAGTCGGTGAAGCCCTGCGAGAGCACGTCGCCGGGACACAGGTGCCAGTGGGTCGCCGAGACGACGTAGCCCCAGTCGTCACCCGCGGACGAGTCGGTGCAGCCCCCGATGAAGGCGGTCGTGCCCGCGGCGGTCTCGCTGATCTGGATGGGATCGCCGGCCTGCGCGTGGTGGCCGCTCGCGTCGATGCTGTACGGGGTCAGCGTGAAGTCGGCGCAGATGGCCGGGAGCAGGAGGGGCGCGCTGCCGGATCCGCTCGCCGGCTGGGCGGTGACGGGCGGGAGCCTGGTGTCGAACGCGAGCTTCACCTGGCCCGGCGCCTGGAGCGGCCTGCCGCCCTCGGGAGCGGACTGTCCGCAGGCGCAGAGGAGCGCGGCGGCGGCGAGCGTGAGGTGTGCGGCGGCCTTCATGGGTGCTCCTTGGCTACGGAGGGCAGACGGTCGAGTGCGCGGGATCGCTCGCGAAGGCCGTGAACGACGGCCCTCCTGGCGTGGACTGGGCCGCCCACGCGTCCGTGCAGGCGTCGCCCCAGTTCGCGTGAGCGCAGTACGAGGTGATGGGGTCGATCGCCGACGCGGGCACGCCCTGCGCGGCCTCGGTCAGCGCGAGGTGGCGGTAGCGCTTCACGAAGCAGCCCGTGTACTGCGTCGAGTCGTGGCAGAAGCCCGCGTCGGCGAACGGATCGATGCCCGCGAATGGGCTCGACATGCCCAGCCCGTTGAGCATGGCGATGTAGCTGCCGCTGCTCCCGCTGTAGAGCTGGATGCACTCGTCGCCGGTGCAGGAGAGGCCGTAGTTGAAGCAGAGGTCCGGCTGATCGCCCGTGGGCAGGCCGCAGTCGCTGACCGTGGCGGGCACGCACCCGCTCGCGCCCGCGCCGAAGAGGCCAAGGCAGCTCACCTGGGACGGCGTCAGGCCAGACACGGCCTGCGCGGCGGAGAGCGACCACGCGTGCGTCGCGCCCTGCGACAAGGTCGCCCAGGTCTGCTGCGAAGACGCGTCCACGAGCAGCACCACCAGGTCGTTGGGGTTCGCGCCCGAGGGCCACACGCCCAGGAACGTCGAGCCCGCCGGCGCCGCCACCGTCTGCGCCGCGAGCAGCGCGCTCGCCCCCGTGGCCGACGACGCCGTGGTGCCCGCCGAGAGCGGCTGCGCCGGAGCATGCGTGGTCTGCAGCGTGACCGACGCCCCATCGGGCGCGAGCGTCGCCCAGGTCATCGAGGAGGCCGTCGAGAGGAACGCGTTGGCCAGCCCTGCGCTCGTCGAGACCTCGGGCGACTGCCCCGGCGCCACCTGCGTGGTGCACGTCGGCTGCTGCGAGGCCTGGAACACCCCGTCGCACGCAGGGATGAACGTCTGCAGCACCTGCGCGGGCGCCGCCGGGAACGCGAGCTGACCCGCCCACGTCTGCGTCTGCACCTGCCCGCTCTGCACCACGCTCTGGAACTGGTGCTGCGGCGTCGCGCCCGCCATCGCCACTACGCCGAACGAGGGCGAGCCCGCCGGCAGCGCGCTCTCCAGCGAGGAGCCGAAGTCGAGCAGCGCCGGATCATTCGAATCGCGATCGGCGTCCTTGCAGCCGATGGTCACCGCGTGCGCGTCGACCTGCGCCGAGAGGTCGACGTAGCCGACCTCCGTCTCCAGCGGGACGCTCACCGACACCTGGAGGGGCGCCACGATGTCCAGGCCCGCCTGGCAGTTCACGTCGAGCTGGCTCACCGCCGTCTGCGGCGTGAAGGTGGCCAGGAACTGCGCCATCGAGAGCCCGTGCTCGAGCAGATACGACTGCAGGCCCGCCGAGAGCTGCGCGGTCGGGTCGCAGAGCGTCCAGCCGGTCGCGGACACGCCGAAGCTCCAGTCGTCCCCGCTCGGCGTCGAGTCGATGCAGCCGGAGATGAACGAGACCTCGCCGGGCGCCGACTCCACCACCACGAACGGCGCGCCCGCCAAGGTGAGCTGGCCGTTGTTGATCGCGTACGGCGTCAGGGTGAACGTGGCGCAGATGTCGGGGAGCACCAGGCCGCCGGTGGTGTTCGCGCGCAGGGAGGCCGCCAGCTTGACGTAGCCGCGCCGCTCGGCCGGGAAGGTCCCGGGTCCGCCCGGCTCCGCGCCGCCCGGATCGGCCAACGAGCAGCCGAGCGCCATCGCGGACAGTGCGGCGGCGATGAGGCGAGGTGAGCTCATTCCTGCTCCGGCCAGAGGCCGTCCTTCGGGTCCGCTGCGGCTTCGTCTGCCCCGGGAGCGCGGCGCGCGTGCGCCCGAGGCAGACGCCCACCCGGAACCGCGCCGGGTGGGTCGTCCGCGTGTGGGCTAGCGCGTGCCGGCCGTGGCGCTGCACATCCCCTGCTTCTGGAAGTCCGCGAACGCGAGCGCGTTCTCCAGGCTGCCGCTGTTGTCGGCGGCGAAGTTCAGCAGGTACGTCTGGTACGCGGGGAAGCACGCGCAGCTCGCCGACCAGCTCTGCAGCGGGTAGAGCTGGTGCACCACCGTCGCGAAGTCGAAGTTCGTGCCGTTCACGTTGTAGGTGGCGTTGAGCTGCGCGATGAGGGCGGCCGTCTGCCGCGAGTACGTCAGCTCGTTGCACACCACGTCGGCCTTGATGCCGCAGTCCTTCGGCGTGGTGCAGCCGGTCGCGCCCTGCCCGAAGAGGCCGAGGCAGGCGATCTGGTCCGAGGTCAGACCGCTGATGTTGCCCTTGGGCGCGCCCGGGGCCCAGGCGCCCGAGGTGGGGTCGAACGTCAGCGTCGCCCACGCCTGCACGCCCGAGGTGTTGTGGTACGCGATGACGAAGCCGAACGCGCTCTGGCCGTCCGGCCAGATGCCGTCGATGGTGGTGCCCGAGGGCGCGGCGATCGTCTGCGAGGTGGTGTTGTTGTAGGCGCTGAAGGACCCCGGCGTCGCGCCCGGCGCCTCGCTCGCGTTGGTGGTCGCGGTGGTCAGCGTGACCGCGCTGCCGTCCGCCGCCAGGTTCGCCCAGCACTCACCGTCCCCGTCCGAGGAGATGAACGCCGAGGTGAGCTGCGCGCTGGTGGACGGCGCGCTGCCGTCGCCCGGGATCTCGGTGTCGCAGGTCGGCACGAGCGTGCCGTGGAACACGGTGCCCTGCGTGCAGGCCGACTCGAACGTCTGCAGGATCTGCGACGCGGCCGTGGGCGCGCCGAGCTGGCCCGTGTCGGTCTGCGTGTAGTCGCCGCCGCTGTGGATCTCGTCGTGGAACTGGCCGGTCGGCGAGAGCTGGCCGGAGAGGCCCACGGTGTAGTTGGTCAGGTTCGACTGCTGGTCGGTCTGCGCGGCGCCGAAGTTGATGATGCTGCCGTCGCCCGCGTGCTGGTCGAAGTCGGCCATCTTGCAGCCGATGGAGACCTCGTGCGTGTTGACCGACACCGAGATGTCGACGTAGCCGGCGCTGCTCTGGAACGTGATGCTCACGTCGACCGAGATGGACGCGTTCACGTCCTTGCCGGCGACGCAGTTGAAGTCGAGCTGCCCGACCGCCGTCTGCGGCGAGATGGTGGCGAAGAAGTCCGCCAGCGTCATGTTGTGCGCCGTGAGGTAGTCGGCGAGGTCGTTGTAGCCGGCCGCGGCGAGATCCGCGGGCGTCGCGAAGCTGCCGCAGAAGGCCCAGCCGCTCGCCGAGACCGCGTAGCTCCAGTCGTTGGCCGGCGGCGTCGCCGTGTTGTCCGAGGTGTCCACGCAGCCAGCGATGAACTCGGTCTGGCCCGGGTGCGTCTCCTGGACGGTGATGGGGTCGCCGGCCGCCGTGTAGGTGCCGCTCGAGATCGAGTACGGCGTGAGCGTGAAGGTCGGGCAGAGGTCCGGCACGCCGATGGTGAGCGCGTTCGAGGCCGACTTGAACTTGAGGTTCACGCCGCCCGAGGGGCCCGCCGGGGGATTCGACTTGTTCGAGCCGCAGCCGGTCGCGACGAGGGCCGCGGCGGCGAGGGCGAGGGTGCAGTGTCGGATGGTCATCGCAGTGTCTCCTGATTTGGGCCCGCCGTCGGCCGGGCGGCTGTGAGCAGTGGGGACCGCCTCCGGGCGGGGTGGTTTTGACAGAGCCGACTGTGGCCACTGTGCCTACCCGTCCGCGAACGGACCATCGGCAGAAGCCTTCGGGGGCGCGATCGGAGATCACTGTTTGTTTCTTAGGGTTTTTACGCGACGCGATGCGCTACCGAGTGACAGCGCGGGTGGCGTTGGTCGCGGGGGTTTTCACTCCGCGGTCCCGAGGCGTGGGGAG
>JAFEBC010000506.1 GCA_018266095.1 Deltaproteobacteria bacterium | reverse complement strand
GGCCTCGCGTACGCGCCGTACGCCGACATGGTGTGGTGCGAGACGTCGACGCCGGACCTCAAGCAGGCCAAGGAGTTCGCCGAGGGCGTGCACAAGCAGTTCCCGGGCAAGCTGCTCGCGTACAACTGCTCGCCGTCGTTCAACTGGAAGAAGCACCTCGACGACGCCACCATCGCCAAGTTCCAGCGCGAGCTCGGCGCGATGGGCTACAAGTTCCAGTTCGTCACCCTCGCCGGCTTCCACACGCTCAACCACTCCATGTTCTCGCTCGCGCAGGAGTACAAGGACCAGGGCATGGCGGCGTACTCGAAGGTGCAGCAGGCGGAGTTCGCGAGCGAGGCCCAGGGCTACACCGCGACCAAGCACCAGCGCGAGGTCGGAACGGGCTACTTCGACGAAGTGGCGCAGGTGATCGGCCAGGGCAAGGCGTCGACGTTGGCGCTGCACGGCTCGACGGAGCAGGAGCAGTTCTAGTTTCAGAAGTGGTTCGAAGGGGCCGCGGTGCGCGAGAGCGTGCGCTGCAGCCTCGGGTCAGATGACCCAGAAGGCGAGCGGCTCCTGACTTCAGTGTCGGGGGCCGCTCGTCTTTTGTGGAGCTGCAGAAGGAGTGTTCCGAACGGGATTCTCTGCGTCTTTGCGCCTCTGCGGTGAGTGATCGGGCGAGCACTCACTGCGATCAGGCAACGATCTCGATCAAGCGACGTCGGGCTGGATGAGCCGCAAGAGCTCGCGCGACAAGGTCGAGAGCTGCGTCGCCGTCTGCAACGTCTGCGTCGCGGAGGCCTCGGTCTCCTTGGTGGACTGCGCCACGTTCGCCACCGCGAGGTTCACCTGCTCGACGGCGGTGGCCTGCTGCTTGGTGGACAGCTCGATCTCGCGCGCCGCTTCGGTGGTGTTGCCCACGAGCAGCGTGATCGACTTGAGCGACGCGGTGACCTCCGTGAACTGGCGCGCGCCCAACTCCACCGCCTTGGTGCCGCCCTCGGTGGCCATCACCGTCGTGTTCACCGCGCCGCGGATCTCGTCGATGAGCCCGCGGATCTCCTTGGTGGACGCGCTCACGCGGTCGGCGAGCTTTCTGATCTCGTCGGCCACCACGCTGAAGCGGCGGCCCTGCTCGCCCGCGCCCGCGGCCTCGATGGTGGCGTTGATGGAGAGGATGTTCGTCTGCTCGGCGAGCTCGTTGATGATGTCGAGGATGCCGCCGATCTGCTGCGACTTCTTCCCCAGGTCGAGCATGTGCGAGACGATCATGTCCACCTGGCGCTTGATGCCGCCAACCGATTCGTGCGTGCGCTGCGCGGTCTGATCGCCGGTGCGCGCGGCGGACGAGGTCTCGTCGGCGACGTGGGTGACGCGCTGGGCGCTGGAGGCGATCTGGCGCGAGGTGGCGAGCAATTCGCTGATGGTGGTGGTGATCTCGCTCATGGCCGTGGCCGACTCCTTGGCGCTCGCGGCCTGTTGGTTCGCCGAGGCCTGCAGCTCCGCGGACGAGCTCTGCATGTGCTGGATGGCGCGGCCGATCTGCCCGGAGAGCGCGCGGGTGACGATGGTGCCGGCGATGAGCACGACCAGGAGGGCGAGGAGGGTGCCGCCGATGATGGTGCCGCGCGCGGTGGAGGCGGTGGCCTCGACCTCGTCGCCGCGGCTCTTGAGCAGGTCGCGCTCCTCGCGCTCCATCTGCGCCAGCACGAGGCGCAGCTCGTCCATGAAGCGCTTGCCGGCGCCGGCCTGGATGGCCTTGATGGTCTCGTCGACCTGGCCCTTCTTGCGCATGTCGATGGTGCGCTTGAGCTCGGTGACCTTCTCGCCCAACAGCCTCTCTGCATCGTCGAGGCGCTTCTGCTGCGCCGGGTTGTCCTCGGTGAGCTTGCGCAGCTCTTGGAGGACCGAAGGCAGCTCGGTGAGCGCGCTGGTGTGCGGCTCCAGGAAGGCCTCGTCGCCGGTGATGATGAAGCCGCGCTGGCCGGTCTCCGCGTCCTTGGCCAGCGACGTGAGCCGCGCGAGGTGCTCGAGCACGTTGTGCGTGTGCGTGACCTGGTAGCTCGTCGACTGGAGGTTGCTCAGGCCGCGGTACGAGACGAAGCCGATGGCCGCGAGCAAGAGGAACGAGAGGGCAAAGCCTGCGGCGATCCGGCGTCCAAAGGTCCACATGTGCGGCCTCCTTCAGGTGCGAGCGCGTGCGAAAGGCGGGTGCGAGGGGCGGGTGCGTGCTGCGGCGCGGCTGCGGGCTTGCGCGGGTGTCATCGCGGCGCTCCACAGGCGGCGAGCTCGGCGCGGCAGAGGGCCGAGAGCGCGTCGCGGGTGAAGCCGCCGCCGAACAAGAGGATGCGCGAGGAGTCCTCGTGGTCGAGGAGCGAGAGGGCCTGCGTCAGCTCGCGGCGGGCGGCGTCGAGGTCGCCCTTGCGGCGCGCGACGAGGCCCGCGTGCAGGCGCGGCATGGCGAACTCGGGGTCGAGGTAGACGGCCACCTGGTCGGCTTGCTGGGCGGCCTCGAGCTGACCGTTGTGCTCGTGGCCGAGCGCGAGCAGGTAGTGCGCGCCCGCGTGGAGCTCGTCGAGGGCGAGCAGGCGGCGGCAGGCGGCCTCGGCGTCGGCGAGGTGGCCGGTGTTGGTGAGCGAGACCGCGAGGAGGAGGAGCGCGTCGGGGTCGGTGTCGATGGCCCGGTCGGCGCGCACGAGCTCCACCACGTCGCGGAAGCGCTCGGTGCGCAGGAGCTCCAGCGCCTGCGTGCGATCGAAGGTGGCGCGCGGCGGGATCCGCGGCGCCGGGGTGCGCTGCGTGAGATCGGCGATGCGCTGCGAGGCGTGCTGGATGACCTCGAACCAGGAGGTGTCGGGCGGCAGCGGCGTCGGGGTGGCCTCGCGCGGCCGCGCCGTCTGCGGGAACTCGAGCGCCGCGCCCTCGTGGGGCTCGTCGCGCGCGAGCTCCTCCTCGGTCTTGCGCTGGTAGTAGAAGGTGCCGTGCGTGTGGCGCAGGTGGAAGTCCTGCGAGAGGCCGCGCAGGTTCTCGGCGTGCCCCAGGAAGAGGAAGCCACCGGGCACGAGCGCGCGGGAGATGCGGGACATCACGCGGGCCGCCACCTCGCGCGGGAAGTACATGCTGACGTTGCGGCAGAACACGACATCGAGGGTGCCGGGCGCCCACAGGAGCGCGTCCTCCTCGGCGAGGTTTCCCTGGCGGAAGGTGACGGCTCCGGCGATCTGGCGATCGAGGATGAACTCGCTCTTCTCGGCGCGAAACCAGCGCTCGCGGGCGCTCTGCGGCGTCTCGCGCAGGGACCACGCGGGGTAGCGGGCGCGCCTCGCCTTCTCCAGCGCGCGCGGGTTCAGGTCGACGCCGGTGATGCGCACGTCCCAGGAGGCGCGCTCGGGGAGGCGCTCGTGGATCAGCATGGCGAGCGTGTAGGCCTCATCGCCGGAGGAGCAGCCGGCGGAGAGGATGCGCAGGCTCTTGAACGCGCTCATGGCCTGCGTGCGCGCGGCGAGGGCCACGTCCACGAAGGCGTGGAACTGGTCGATGTTGCGGAAGAAGTACGTCTCGCCCACGGTGAGCTGCTCGGCGAGCGCGGACACCTCGGCGGCGTCGCGCGCGAGCAGGTCCTCGTAGGCAGGCAGCTTCAGGCCCAGCGCGGACAGGCGGCGCTCCAGGACCTCGCTCAAGAAGCCGAGCTTGCCGTCGTCGAACTCGAGGCCGAGGCGGCGCGCCACCAGCGCGCGGAACCGCGTGAGGTCGCCGGGGGTGAGCATGGGCCTAGCTCCCCTCCGCCCGCGAGAGCGCGTTGAGGACCTCGGGCGGGAGCAGCCAGCCGGTCTTGAGCACGAGCAACAGGCGCGCATCGAGCGTGCCCACGGCCTCCACCATGCGCTGCGAGGCGTCGCGCAGGAGCGGCGGCAGCGTGGCGAGCGTCGCGCGATCGAGCGTGCGCACGCCGAGCACCGAATCGACGGCGAGCGCGAGCGTGCGCTCCGAGAGGCGCAGCGTGACGAAGCGTGTGGGCGTGCCCGGCTCCTCCTCCAAGAGCGCGCGCAGATCGAGCACCGGCGTGGGCTTGCCGCGGATGACGGAGAGCCCGCGCAGGAACCCGGGCGCGCCCGCGAGCGCCTCGACGGGCAAGGGCCGCAAGGTCTCGAGCACGTGCGACAGCGGGATCGCGCAGGCCCGCGCCCCCGAGGCGACGACCAGCGACTGCACCGCGCCCGCGCTCATGACGCGCCCGCCTGGCCCGCGATCGACTCCACCTCGGGCCCGAAGGCACGCACGTCGAGCGGCTTGGAGATGTACGCGTCGAAGCCCTGCGCGAGGAAGCGCTCGCGGTCGCCGTCCATGGCGAAGGCGGTGACCGCCACCACCGGCACGCGCGCGGTGCCGGGATCGCCGCGGATGTGCTGGAGCACGACCTCACCGCCGCCGCCGGGGATCTGCACGTCGAGCAAGATGATGTCGGGCCGCGGCCCGCGCAGCGCGAGCACGGCCTCCTCGACGTTGGTGGCCGCGTCGACCGTGTGTCCGCGCGCCTCCAGGATGTCGCGGGCGAGCTCGAGGTTGAGCGGGTGGTCTTCGACGATGAGGATGCGCACGCTCATGGGGTGGCTCCCGGCAACGGCAAGGTGAACGTGAAAGTGCTGCCGCGGCCCACGGTGCTGGTCACCGAGATGGTCCCGCCGTGCAGCTCGACGAGCCGCCGCGTGAGGGCGAGGCCCAGCCCCGTGCCCTGGTGCTGCTGCTCGGGCGCGTTCTCGAGCTGCTCGAACTCGCGGAACAGGCGCGGCAGGTCCTCGGGCTTGATGCCCACGCCCGCGTCCTTGCACGCCACCGACACGAGCTCGTCCACGCGCTCAGCCGACAGCTCGATCACCGACCCCTGCGGGCTGAACTTGATGGCGTTGGAGAGCAGGTTGTAGAGGACCTGCTTCACGCGCACCGGATCGATGAAGAGCTCGGGCAGGCCGGGCGCGAGCAGCACCTCGATGCGGAGCTTCTTCTTCTCCGCCAGCGGCGCGACGATGGCCAGCACCGCCTCCACCTGCTTGTCGAGCCCCGCGCGCGTGCGCGACAGCTCCATGCGGCCCGCCTCGATCTTGGAGAGGTCGAGGATGTCGTTGACGAGGTTGAGCAGGTGCTTGCCGCTCGAGTGGATGTGATTCACGTAGGCCTTCTGCTTGCCCACGAGCGGCCCCACGATCTGTTGCTCCAGCAGCTCCGAGAACCCGAGCACGGCGTTCAGCGGCGTGCGCAGCTCGTGCGACATGCTGGCCAGGAACTTGGACTTGAACTGGCTCTCGCGCTCGGCGCGCTCCTTGGCCAGCGCCAGCTCGGCGTTCGAGGCCTCCAGCGCGAGCTTCGAGGCCCGCAGCGCCTCCTCGCTGCGCTTCTGCTCGGTGCGATCGAGCGCGAAGCCGATGATCTTGTCGGTGTCCTCGATGCGCACGAGGCCCTGGAGGATGGGCAGCCGCGCGCCGTCCTTGCGCAGGATCTCCTTCTCGTACGGCTGCGGATCCTTGCGCGCCCGCAGCTCGGAGAGCGCGCCCCCGTCCCGCGCGTGCCACTCGGGCGGCGTGATCGCATCGAAGCTCAAGGTGCCGCTCGTGAGCTCCGCCCGCGACCAGCCCGTCATCTGCACGAACGCGCCGTTCGCCTCGGTGAGCTGGCCCGAGAGGTCGCCCAGCACCACGCCGATGATGTTCGAGTGGATGAGCCGCTGGAAGCGCGCGTCGGTCTCCTTGCGCACGAGCTGCTCGCGGATGCGCCGGTTCTCGTCCTCGAAGTGCTTGCGCCGAAGCTGCGCGCGCAGGCGGGCCTTCAAGACCTCGAAGTCGGCGCTCTTGGGGATGTAGTCGTCGGCGCCGGCGTTGATGCCGTCGATCATCGCCGACTGGTCCTCGCGCGCCGTCAGGAGCACGAGCGGCACGTCGCGAAAGCGCGTCGAGAGCTTGATGCGGCGGCACGTCTCCTCGCCGGAGAGGCCGGGCATGACGAGGTCGAGCAGGATGCAATC
Organism: Deltaproteobacteria bacterium; assembly: GCA_018266095.1. GTDB lineage: Bacteria > Myxococcota > Myxococcia > Myxococcales > 40CM-4-68-19 > CAIWCD01. The sequence goes on along the minus strand of JAFEBC010000506.1, from coordinate 421 downwards.
GACCGCCTGCACCTCGAGCAGCTCCAGGGCCTCCTCGCCCGAGTGCGCGAGCACCACGTCGTAGCCCTCGCTGCGTAGCTGCTGCCCCAGCTCTTGCAAGTAGGTGACGCTGTCGTCCACGGCGAGGAGCCGCTTGGGCGCGAGCAGGCTGCGCGGGAGCTCGACCTCGCTCTTGCCGACCGCCGTGCGCAAGAGCGCGGTGAGGCGCACCAGGATCACCTCGAAGTTGTCCGACTTCTTGGCGTAGGCGTCGGCGCCGGCCTCGAGCGATCGCAGCTCCTCGCCCTCGTCGTCGGCGGCGGTGAGCAGGAGCGTGGGCACGTTGCGCAGGGCCGCGTCGGACTTGAGCCTGCGGATGACAGTGACGCCGTCGATGCCGGGCAGCATGCCGTCGACGAGCACCACGTCCGGCCGCAGCGAG
>JAFEBC010000505.1 GCA_018266095.1 Deltaproteobacteria bacterium | reverse complement strand
GAGGAGTCATCCAGGACCAGACTTCTGCGCTTCTGCGTCTCTGCGGTGAATGTCCCGAATTTCCTCGGTCGTCCGTGTGACCACTCGCCGCACACACGGGTCCACCCGCGCGAGTGGCAGCCTGCGCGCTGCCGTGTTATCCGTCCGCCGCCTTTTCCCTCTGATGTCCCTCTGAGGAGTGCCATGTCGCTCACTGCTCCGCACCTCGTCACCGAGATCCCCGGGCCCAAGTCGAAGGCGCTGTTCGCCAAGGAGCAGGAGCACCTCGCGCCTGGCCTGCAGGGGTTCGCGCTGTCGTCGGGCATCGCCGTCGAGCGCGCGCAGGGGTCGGTGATCGAGGACGTCGACGGGAACCGCTTCGTGGACCTCATCGGCGGCATCGGCGTGAACGCGCTGGGGCACTGTCATCCGGCGTACACGCGGGCGATGCACGCGCAGCTCGACAAGGCGACGGTGGGCTCGTTCACCTCGGCGCCGCGCGCGCAACTCATGCACGAGGTGGCGGAGGTGGCGCCCAAGGGCGTGGACCGGCTGCAGCTCTATTCGGGCGGCGCGGAGGCCGTGGAGAGCGCGTTCCGCCTGGCCAAGAACTACACGGGCAAGCACGAGGTCGTCGGCTTCTGGGGCGGCTTCCACGGCAAGACGATGGGCACGCTCTCGGTGAACGCGGCCGGCAACGCCAAGACGTACGGGCCGGTGCCGCCGGGGCACAAGCTGATGTTCGCCAACTGCTATCGCTGCCCGCTCAAGCTCGAGTACCCGACGTGCGGCATCGCCTGCGCGGATGTGGCGGCGGAGCAGCTGCGGCAGTCGACGACGGGCAGCGTGGCCGCGGTGATCATGGAGCCGCTGCAGGGCACGGCCGGCAACGTCATTCCGCCGCCCGAGTTCATGCAGCGCGCGCAGGGCATCGCCAAGGAGCACGGGGCGCTCTTCATCGCGGACGAGATGATCACGGGCTTCGGCCGCACGGGGCGCTGGTTCGCGAGCGAGCGCAGCGGCGTGACGCCGGACCTGATCACGCTGGGCAAGGCCTTCGGCGGCGGGTTTCCGATCTCGGGCGTGCTGGCCAAGCAGGAGATCGCGCAGGCCAAGCCGTGGTCCAATCCGAGCGGGTCTTCGTCGTCGTACGGCGGCAATCCGCTGGCGGCCACGGCGGCGCTGGCGTCGATCCAGACGCTCAAGGCCGAGAACATCCTGGCCAACGTGCGCACGGTGGGCGCGGCGATGCTGGCCGAGATCAAGACCTGGAAGGAGACCATCCGCTGGGTGGGCGACGCGCGCGGCGAGGGCCTGTTCCTGGCCGTGGAGCTGGTGGCGGACCGCAAGACCAAGGAGCCGCTGGCGAAGAAGGTCTGCGACGAGATCTTCCAGGAGTGCCTGAAGCGCGGCCTGCTCTCGATGTCGTACGCGCCCGCGATTCGCCTGCAGCCGGCGCTGACCATCGACCAGCAGACGGCGCTGACGGGACTTGGCCTGCTTCGTGAAGCGATCGCTGCGGTCGCGCATCGACATGGTGCCGGCTAGTCGTCCGTAGAGTGCGGACGGCCGTCTTGCCTGTCGGCTTTCCGTACAAGTGATCGTGCCCGGAGTTGGCTTTCGTGGATTCAAGCAACGCGCAGGACGTGCAGGGGACCGAGGGTGCGCTGGCGACGGCGCGCGCGAAGAGCCGCTTTGACCCGCTGTGGGCCAAGTGGGCGGACCTGTCCGTGCGTCACGCGCGGCTGGTGGCGGTCACGGGGCTGACGGTGCTGCTGCTCGGGGTGCCCTGGGCGGCGAAGCTGTACGCGGATCTGCGCACGGACCTGCGCGAGCTGTTGCCGCAGGGCGCGCCGGCGGCGGTCGGGCTGTCGGAGCTGGAGAAGCGGCTCGGGGGCCTCGCGGCGCTGGCGGTGGTGGTGCGGACGGATGACTTCGACGCGGGCGCGAAGTTCGTGGACGCACTGGCGGCGAAGCTTCAGGCCCTGCCGCGCGAGGTGGTGGCGCGGGTCGCGTATCGCGTGGACGCGGAGCGGGACTTCTTCGAGAAGCACGGCGCGCTGTATGCGGACCAGAAGGACCTCGACACGGCGCTCGCCGAGCTGAAGAAGCGCGTGCTCGAGGAGAAGCGCAAGGCGAACCCGCTCGCGGTCTCGCTGGACGATGACGAGGACGCGCAGACGCAGACGGGAACGCAGGCGCAGACGGGAACGCAGTCGCCGACGGGAACGCAAACGCCTGCGGGGACGCAGACAGGGACGGCCGCGCCGCTCAAGACGCCTCCGGAGCTCGAGGCGCCGCTCAAGAAGCTCAAGGACGCGCTGGGGCAGCTCGATCACTTCCCCCGCGGATACCTCGCCGGCGAAGGCGGTACGACGTTCGTGCTCCTGCTCTCGCCCTCGGGCGCGGCGGTGAACCTGGCCGACAACCAGCGCATGGTGCACGCGGTGGAGGCGGCGGTGGCGGACCTCGATCCGCACAAGTTCCACCCGTCGATCCGCGTGGGCTACGGCGGCGAGGTGCGCACGGTCATCGAGGCGCAGGAGGCGCTCATCCGCGACCTCT
>JAFEBC010000504.1 GCA_018266095.1 Deltaproteobacteria bacterium | reverse complement strand
GGAAACTGCGGCGGAGGACGATACAGGCCCGCGTCAGGGATGAATGTGACGGGTGACCAGGGTCGCAAACGTCCTCGCCTCACGACAGGGATTCAGTCATGGCCGCCTTGCGCCGCATGACGATGTGGGTACAATGTCACTCATGAAGCGAAAGCCCAAGAGCGCGGACCTCACCATCCGCATGAGCGAAGCCGATCGCCGCACCATCGAGGCCGCCGCCAAAGAGGACCATCTCCCAGCGTCGACCTGGCTGCGTCAGGCTGCGCTCCGGCAAGCCGCTGCCACGCGCGAAGCCAAGGTCCGCCGCGCCCGCTTGGCGGAGCTGGCCAAGCGCCTCCCTGGCTTGCCTGCCTTCGATCGGGATGACTCGTAAGTGGTGCTCGTCGACACCAGCGTCTGGGTCGAAGCCGAGCGAAAGCGCGTCCAGGCCTTGGTGCGCCTGGCCGAGCTGCTCGAGTCGGGAGAGGCAGCCGTGTCGGCCGTGACGGTGCATGAGCTCTTGCGATCACCCAAGCTTCCCGCAGAGTGGCGATCATTCTATGAAGAGCTCTTCGCCATACTCCCCGTGCTCGATCTCACGCAGCTCGCGGCTGAGGGCGCGGCGCAGGCATGGGCACGGAAGGGCTCCGACTCCAACAGGGACACGGCAGACGCCCTGATCGCCGCGACGGCGAGGGCGAACGGAATCAACGCCGTGACTTGCGACGTTGGATTCGCAGAGTGGCTGCCCGGCGCCGAGCTGCTGAGGCCTTCTTGATCGCCGCCCTGTCCGCCCTCCGATCATTGACAGTCTCGCCGCACCGCGATATCAGCCCGCCCCTCTCGTGATCCAAGCCCCCTCGCGTTCGGCGACGGGCCTTTCGGGCCACACAGCAAACCTCCTCATCGAGGAGGCGAAGGTGGTGAATTCAATATGCCGGGCGTGCGCGTCAAGGAAGGTGAGTCGTTTGAGAACGCGATGAAGCGCTTCAAGAAGCAGTGCGAGAAGGCGGGGATCCTCAGTGAGATCCGCAAGCGCGAGCACTACGAGAAGCCGTCGGTCAAGCGCAAGAAGAAGGCGCTGGCGGCCAAGAAGCGCGCCCTCAAGAAGGCGCGGAAGGGGATGAACTAGAGCTCTGCTCTAGGTTCCTTTCGCCGAATTCACCGGGGAGTCTCAACCACTTCCCTGCTGTTTGGCCCCGCGCGGATCGCCAGTTGAGCGATGCGCGCGGGGTCAGTCATTTTGATTCAGCCGGTTTTCCGCTGGGAGAAGCCATGTCTCTGCTCGTCCGGATCGACACGGAGCTGAAGGACGCGATGCGCGCGAAGGACACCAAGAAGATGACCGTGCTGCGCTCGCTCAAGAGCGCGCTCGGGTATCGCGGCATCGAGCTGGAGAAGGACGGCAAGACGCTCGGCGACGCGGACGTGATCGCGGTCGTGGGCAAGCTCATCAAGCAGCGGCAGGACGCGGCCCAGCAGTACACGGCGGGCGGCCGGCCCGAGCTGGCGGCGAACGAGACGCAGGAGATCACGGCGCTCGAGGCCTTCCTGCCCAAGCAGCTCACCGAGGACGAGCTCAAGGCGCTCATCGCCGAGGCCGTCGCCGAGGTGAAGCCGAAGGGCCCGCGCGACATGGGCCAGGTGATGAAGGCGGCCCAGGCGAAGATCGCGGGCCGCGCGGATGGAAAGCGCGTGAGCGAGCTCGTGAAGGCTGCGCTGGCGACCATCAGCGGTTAGCCGTCTCTCCAGGAGGATGCTTTGATTGGGGGTCCAGGGGGAGCGGAGCTCGCCCCTGGTGGAGGTTCCCGTGAGGGAATCGGATCGCGGAGCGCAACGAGATGTGATCGGGCGTCGGCAGTTTCGCAGCGACACTGATCGACTTGGATCGTAGAGGGTCTTTTTGGCGGGCATCAGCGACGACAAGCTGCAGGAATTGCGCGACCGCGTGGACGTCGTCGCGGTGGTGCAGCGTCGCGTTCCGCTCAAGAAGAGTGGCCGTGATCTCAAGGGCTTGTGCCCGTTCCACGGCGAGAAGACGCCCAGCTTCTACGTCATTCCGGACAAGAAGATCTTCCACTGCTTCGGCTGCGGGAAGACCGGCGACGCCATCAAGTTCGTGATGGAGAGCGAGGGCAAGAGCTTCCGCGAGGCGGTCGAGCAGCTCGCGCTCGAGGCCGGCATCGTGCTGGAGCAGGACGATCCCGAGGAGCGCAAGCGGAACGCGCTGCGGGCGGCGCTGGCCGAGGTGAACGAGAAGGCGGCGACGTTCTTCGAGCGCGTGCTGTGGGAGCTGCCGTTCGGGCAGGCGTCGCGCGAGCACTTGGAGAAGCGCGGGATCACGGTTGAAACCGCGAAGGCCTGGCGGCTGGGCTACGCGCCGGACAAGTGGGACGCGCTGGTCAAGTCGCTCGAAGGCAAGCAGAAGGTCGACCCGAAGCTCATCGAGCAGGCGGGGCTGGGCGTTCCGCGCACGAAGGGGCGGGGCGTCGGCACGCTGTACGATCGGTTTCGCGGGCGCCTGATGATCCCGATTCGTGAGTCGGGGCGCACGGTTGCGTTCGGCGGGCGGCACATGGAGGGGCAGAGCGAGGCGAAGTATCTGAACTCGCCCGAGACGCCGCTGTACCAGAAGGGGCACACGCTGTTCGCGCTCGACAAGGCGCGGGAGGCCATTCGCAAAGAGGGGATCGTGCTCTTTGTGGAGGGCTACTTCGACGCCATCGGCCTGCACCAGGCGGGCGTGCAGACGGCGGTGGCGACGTGCGGCACGGCGATGACGGAGCGGCACGTCGAGCTCGTGTCGCGCGCGGGGGCG
>JAFEBC010000503.1 GCA_018266095.1 Deltaproteobacteria bacterium | reverse complement strand
GATCGCGCAGGCGGCGCAGCGGCGCAGCTCCCGTCGCTCTCGGACTGCAAGAACCACGAGGCGCTCCTCTCGCCGCTGCAGCTCCCGCAGGATCCTGCCGCGCGCGCCGCACGCGATGCGCTCGAGGCCGCCCGCGCCGAGGCCGCCGCCGACGTGCGCACCGGCCGCTACGCGCACGGCGAGTCGACGCTGAACCAGGCCCTGTCCACACCGGAGGCTCCCGGCCTCGAATCGGCGCTCGCCCGGCTGCACACGCAGCGCGCCCAGCTCCACCGCATCCACGCCCGCTACGTCGAGTCGGCACGCGACGACGTCGAGGCTGCACGTCTGGCCCTCGCCGCCCGCGACGAGGCCGCGCTCGCCGACGCATGGATCTCGCAGCTGCAGACCACGGGCGGCTTCCAGAACCACTTCGACGAAGCGCGCACCTGGGCCGTGCTGTCCGCGCCCATCATCGCCCGCCTGCGCGACCCCGAGCGCGAGGGCCTGCGCCTCGTCCACCTGGCGACCGTCGAGCAGCACGAGGATCACACCGACGAGGCCCTGCGCGACATGCTCCGCGCCCGCGAGCTGTTGGCCCAGTCCGGCCCCGATTCGTTCAACGCCTTGCGCGCCGACGAAGCGCTCGCCGCCTTCAACAACGGCCGCTGCGAGTACGAGGCCGCCCGCGACGCGCACGCGCGCATCCTCGAGAGAGATGAGCGCGTCTTCGGCAAGCACCACCCGCGCACGCTGCTCTCTGCCGTGAACCTCGCCGACGACCAGACGCACCTCGGGCAGCTCGGCCCCGCCGAGGCGCTGCTGCGCGATTCACTCGCCGCGGGCACGTTCGTCGACCGCGACGCGGCCTGGGCCCACAACCGCCTCGCCGTGGTCCTGCGCTCGCATCACGACCTGAAGGCCGCGCTCGCCGAGGACGAGGAGTCGGTGCGCCTGTACACCTCGCTCGGCCCCGACGGACTGGAGGACCTGTCCTGGTCCCTCGCGGACCGCGGCGAGACGCTGCTCGCCCTCGGACGCGCCGCGGAGGCCGCCGCCGACTTCAAGCGCTCGCTCGATCTGCGCAAGGACTCGTCGTCCGACATGCGCGCGGAGGCCATGTTCGGCCACGCCCGCGCGACGGCCACGAAGGACCGCGCCGCTGCCCGCGACGAGGCCACCGCGGCGCTCGCCATCTACGACGGCCTCCCCAAGGAGCCCTGCGCGAAGATCGAGGGCGACAAGATCCGCGCCTGGCTCGCGCGCTGAGGCGCGGTATCATCGGGCCCAACCGGGGGTCCCACCGCGTGCGCACGCCGATCGATCGCAGCCAGTCCGCTGCTCTCCCGCTCTTGCTCTGCGCTGTCGTCGCCCTCGGCGCGTGCAAGAAGGACGACTCCACCGCGCCTCCCGCGCCCGTCACCGCCGACCTCGGCGGCTTCCACGTCGTCTGGACCGCAGACGGCTTCTCCATCTTCGACGCCGCCCACCCCGACGCGCCCCTCCTCGAGACCTACAGCGGCGCCGCGCCCTACACGCCCCTCGCGGCCCGCAACGCCACCGCCTCCTTCACCGAGCTCTACGGCCAGTTCAAGATCATCGAAGGCACCGGCCAGTGGTCCGCGAGCAGCGCCCTCAAGATCACCGACGACGCGCACCTGCAGGCCCAGGTCTCAGACGAATTGGGCGCCGCCCTCGGCACCTTGAAGTTCTCCTCCCCCACCGACGGCGCGCTCGTCCTCGACGTCGACACCAGCACGCCGGGCCCGCTCGTCTCCGCCTACGACCGCCTCTCGCTCTCGTTCAAGTGCAACCCCGGCGACCGCTTCCTCGGCTTCGGCGAGCAGTCCGACGCGCTCGACCACCGCGGCCACACCGTCCCGCTCTGGATCAGCGAGCCCGGCATCGGCAAGACCTCAAGCGACGACCCGGGCGATCTGTGGATGCTCGTCGGCACCCGTCACGGCTCCTCCGTCGGCCTGCCCACCTGGCTCTCCAACCGCGGCTACATCGGCGTCGTCGAGACCAGCGCGCACGGCCGCTTCGAAGTTTGCTCCACGCAGAGCGACGCCTTCCGCGCCGAGGTCTGGAACAAGTCACTGCGCCTCTGGATCTTTCGCGGCACGCCCGCCGAGGCCCTCACGCGCGCCACCGCAGGCATCCTCGGTCGCCAGATGCGCCCGCCGCCGCACGCCTTCGCGCCCTGGAACGACGCCGTCTTCGGCAGCGCCAACGTGCGCCGCATCGCCAAGCTCATGCGCGACAACCACATCCCCTCCAGCGCCATCTGGAGCGAGGACTTCCGCGGCGGCGCGCGCCCGCAGAACAGCGACGACTACAACCTCACCGACGAGTACGACCTCGACCGCACGCTCTACCCCGACGGCGAGCAGGTCGCGCAGGACCTGCACGCGCAGGGTTTCTTGTGGCTCGCCTACTTCAACACCTTCGCCATGATCGACTCGAAGGTCTGGGCCCCCGCCGAGGCCGCGGGCGCGCTCATCAAGAACGCGAGCGGTGGCACGTACAAGTTCCAGGGCCCGTCGTTCGTCGACACCTCGCTCATCGACTTGAGCACCGACGCCGGCCGCGGCTTCATCAAGCAGCACCTCATCGCCGCCTTGGACTTGGGCTTCGACGGCTGGATGGCCGACTACGGCGAGTGGCTCCCGCACGACGCCGTCCTGGGCGACGGCTCCGATCCCCTCCTCGCGCACAACCTCTACGGCGCCGCCTGGTCCACGCTCAATCAGCAGACCCTCACCGAGCACGACACCGGCCGCCCGCGCGTCTTCTTCTCGCGCTCCGGCTGGCTCGGCTCGCAGAAGGACGTCCCCGTGCACTGGCCAGGCGACCAGCGCACCGACTTCGAGTCCGACGACGGCCTGCCCACGGTCGTCCCCATGGCCTTGAACCTGGGCTTCGCGGGCTGGTCCACCACGGGCTCCGACATCGGCGGCTACCAGAGCGCCACCAACGCGCCGACCACCAAGGAGCTCTTCTACCGCTGGACCACGCTGGGCGCGCTTACGCCCGTCATGCGCACGCACCACGGCCACACCGCCTACGGCAACTGGCAGGTCGACCACGACGCCGACACCACCGCGCACTACGGCCGCTGGGCCCGCTTCCACACGCGTTTGTTCCCCTACCTCGACGGCGGCGCGCTCCTGCACGAACAGACCGGCCTGCCGCTCATGCGCGCGCTGCTCCTGCAGTACCCCGAGGACGCCGCCGCGTGGACGCTGATGGACGAGTACCTCTTGGGCCCCTCGCTCCTCGTCGCGCCCGTGCAGGAAGCCGGCAAGACCTCGCGCACCGTGCACCTCCCGCCCGGCCGCTGGTACACCTTCGCCGGCCCGCTCCAGGGCGGCGGCTCAGCACCGCTGCAGGGCCCGCAGGACCTCACCGCGCAGGCCGACATCACCGAGATTCCGCTCTATGTCCGCGCCGGCAGCGTGCTCCCGCTCTTGCGCACCGCCGTCGACACGCTCTTGCCGCTGCCCGTCAGCAGCAGCAGCACCTCCAGCACCCCCGGCCTGACGGGCCTCGCCGACGCCCAGGCCGGCCGCGACCTGCTCGTCTTCCCCGGCGCCGAGTTCACCTTCGCCGAGCGCGACGCGAGCTATCACCTCATCGTCGACGCGAGCGAGACCACCGGCTTCCGCGAGAACGGCACTGTGCTCCCTTCGTGTACGTCGGCCGGCATGCGCGGCTGCGTCGAGGGCACCGCGCAGCCGGATGGCTCGACGCGCGTGCGGCTGCAGGCCTCAGGACCGCTCGGCTTTTCAGGTCACCGCTTGGAGATCACGCAGCAGGGCACCCCGCGCATCATCGACGTCGACGTGCGGCCCGCGCAGTAGCCTTACTTGCTCTGCGCCTCGAAGCGATAGGGATAGGTCACGATCGTCGTTGCGCCCTTCTTCGCCGCCGGAAACAGCCACTGCTTGATGTAGTGCTTGGCGCAGTCCCCAAGGCGCTCGCTCAGGGGTTCGGGCTTCTTCACGTCGATAGCCACCACAACGCCTCCGTGGTTGACGAGCAAGGTGACGGTGACATCGTCGACGAGGGACGGATCCTCGCTGAACAGCCGCCCATAGCAATGCAGGATCTCGCTGTGGTGCCGTTCTAGGACCTGGTTGACGACGTCGAGGGATAGAGCTCCTTCGACAACCGTCTCGTCTGGCCGGAATGCCGCTCCCACGGTCGGAGGCGGCGGCCGTTCAACGGGTCCGTTCCCGGCGCGCGGGCCCAGCGACGCCAGGAGCACGAGCGCGAGGCTCTGAACAAGGTTCATGGCAAGCCCCTCCCGCACTTGCGCAGCAACCGCCGACGAGCGCTAACCCTTCCCCTTCTCGTCCTTCTCCGCCTTGACCTCGATCACCGCGCTCTTCGGCGTGACGTTGATCGTGTCCGGCGCGTTCGCTTCCCGCTTGTAGTTCTTGACCGTCTTCCCCAGCGCATCCCCCAGCGCGGGCAGCCGGCTCGTCCCGAAGATGAGCAAGGGCACGATCACGATGAGCAGGAACTCGCCGAATCCAATGTTGCCCATCTCGAACCTCGCTTCCCGCGTGAACTGCGGCGCCCGTCCTCGTATCATGGAACGGCCTTGCTCCCCGATCACTTCCTGCGCCCCGGCCGCCCCCTCGTGCTCGCCCACCGCGGCGCCTCGCGCGACGCCCCCGAGAACACGCTCGCGGCCTTCCAGCTCGCCCGCGAACAGGGCGCGGACGGCGTCGAGCTCGATGTCCAGCTCTGCGCCACGGGCGAGGTCGTCGTCTTCCACGACACCACGCTCGGCCGCATCACCGGCCGCCCGGGCCTGCTCGAAGAGGCCTCGCTCGACACGCTGCGCACGCTCGACGCCGGCGCCCACAAGGCCGCGCGCTTCGCGGGCGAGCGCATCCCGCTCCTGCAAGAGGTCCTCGAGGCCACGCCCAAGGGCTTCCTCGTCAACATCGAGCTCAAGTGCGAGCGCCTCGACGACCGTGGCCTCACCGCGCGCACCATCGAGCGCATCCGCGACGCCTCGGCCTCCGACCGCGTGCTCCTCTCGAGCTTCAACCCGCTCTGCCTGCGCCACGCGCAGTCCCTCGCGCCCGACCTCCCGCGCGCCCTGCTCTTCCACTCGAACCAGGGCCTCCTCTTGCGCAACGCCGCCGCCGCCCCGCTCGTGGGCGCGCACGCGCTGCACCCGGAGGGCGTCCTGGCCACACCCGAGCGCGTCGCCCGCTGGACCCGCCGCGGCTACACCGTGAGCTGCTGGACCGTGGACGCGCCCGATGAAGCGCGCCGCCTCGTGGACGCAGGCGTGCGCGGGCTCATCACGAATGAACCGCTGAAGCTGCTGAAGGAATTGACGGCGTAGCGACTACTTGAACAGCCCGTACCGCACGATGCAGTACACCGCGCGGAACGCGTCCTTGAGCCGGATCTTCTTCCCCTGCTCGATGGACCGCGGGTGGTACGACACCGGCCGCTCGACCAGCTTGAGCCCGTGCTTGCGCCGATACCGCCCGAGCTGCGCCGTGACCTCAGGCTCGAACCCGAACCGCTCCTCGCGCAAGGTCAGCGCCTGCACGATGGGCCGCTTGATGAGCTTGTAGCAGGTCTCCATGTCCGTCACCGTGAGCCCGGTGACGAGGTTCGAGGCCACCGTCAACATGCGGTTCGCCAGCGTGTGCCAGAACGGGAACCCCTCGTGACCCTTGAGGAATCGGCTCCCGTACACCACGTCCGCCTCACCCTTCAGGATGGGCTCGATGAGCGACGGGATCTCCATCGGGTCGTACTCGAAGTCGGCGTCCTGCACGACCACGATGTCGCCCTTGGCCTCGGCGAACCCGCGGTGCAGCGCCGCGCCCTTGCCGCGGTTCACCGGCTGTCGCAGCACGGTCACCGTCGTCAGCCCCAGCGAGTCCGCGCTCGTCACCACCGTCGGATCGGCCTTCACCTTGTCCAGCACCGCGCCCGTGCCGTCCTTGGAGCAGTCGTCGACGACGATGATCTCCTTGTCGAGCGGCAGCGACGCCACCTTGCGCAGGACGTCGAGGACCAGCTTCTCCTCGTTGAACACCGGGATGACGATCGACAGCTTCATGGCTGATCTCGCAAAAAAGGGCTGCGGGATTTGGCTCGATTGCACGCCGATGTCAAGGGTGCGGCGCCCAGAGCGTCCCTTGGTCGCAGAAATCAACGGCGCGCTCCTGCGTTATCCTGCGGAAGATGCGCACCCACCTGCTCCTGGCCCTGCTCGCGTCCGCCATCCTGGGCCTCTTGTGCTGGCACATGTGGGCCCTGTTCCCCTTCAAGCTGCTCGTGGTGCTGATGCACGAGAGCGGGCACGCCGCGGCCACGCTGCTCATGGGCGGGAGCGTCGACACCATCTCGGTCAGCCCCGACGAGGCCGGCGCCACCTGGAGCCGCTACGCGCCCACGTTCCTCAACACCGTGGTCATCAAGAGCGCGGGCTACGTCGGCTCGACCGTCTCCGGCTGTGTGCTCCTCCAGGCCGCCGCGCGCAGCAAGGAGGGCAAGTGGCCGCTCATCGCCCTCGCGGTCTGGACGGGCCTCGTCTCGGTGCTCTGGGTGCGCGACCCGTTCACGCTCGCCTTCTCGCTCGGCTGCACCGTCATGATGGGCCTCCTGGCGCGCTTCGGCCCGACGCTCTTGCGCCGGATGCTGCTCGCGTTCCTCGCCAGCTTCTCGGTGCTCTACGCGCTCATCGACATCAAGGACGACCTCCTGCACCTGGGGGGCTCGGGTGGCTCCGACGCCGACGCGCTGGCGCAGGCCACGTTCATCCCCGCCATCGTCTGGGGCCTCGGCTGGGGCGCGCTCTCGCTCGTGCTGGTGTTCTTCACGCTGCGGAACATCTTCCGCATGCCCGCCGCGCAGCCGCAGGCGAGGCCGGGCGCTTCAGACGGCCTGCCCACGAGCGCCGCAGTCCCGCAGGCAGACGCCGAGCGCGTGCCCTGAACGCGCCTTGCGCGGCGTGATCCGGGCGCGAGGACCGAACTGGTGCCTCGAGCCCGCGGGTCTTTGCGCCCTGCGGCCTCCAAATCGGGCCGATTTGGAGCCTCATCCGTCAGTTGACGGATGCCCGGGGTGGTTTGAGAACCTACACGTCAGACCCATCCGAAAACCAACAAACGACTTAAGACGTTGGTCTGAATTCCCGAGTGAAAGCGTCCAGCCCTTGGTCGCACCCTATTGATTTTCTATTCTCATGTTCGTTAAAAAATCGCCCTGTATCGCCGACGACCTACCCCCTTGTCAACCGACAAGGTGCGCACTTAGAGTTCCTGCCCTCACCCCGGAGGAATTCTCGACATGCGGACCGTCTCGCGAATCGCCTGGATCGGAGCGCTGTGCATCGCCGCCTCAGTGGCCACGAGCTGCGGTGGAGATCTGCCTTCATCGGATGACGGGAGCTCGTCTGTCACCGACGACCTCACGGGCGCGCCGATCGACTTCGAGAAGGAGCGCGGCCCCGATGGCTTCGTGCGCTGCGCCGCGGCCCGCCTGACCGCCACCAAGGTCTCCGAGGTCGACGCCGAGATCACCCGCAACGAGGGCCTCCGCGCGGGCAACGGCGCCACCGCGAACCTCACCGGCGGCACCATCAAGGTCTACGTCCACGTCATCGAGAACGCCTCCGGCGCCGGCGCCCCCACCTCCGCTCAGATCAACAACCAGATCACCGTGCTCAACAACTCCTACAAGGCGCAGGGCTGGTCGTTCACGCTCGCCGGCACGGACACCACCAAGAACTCAACCTGGTACACGGTGACGCCGGGCTCGTCGGCCGAGACGGCGATGAAGACCGCGCTGCGCAAGGGCACGGCCGCCGATCTGAACCTCTACCTCGCCAACATCGGTCAGGGCCTGCTCGGCTGGTCGACGTTCCCGTGGGACTACTCCAAGTCGCCCAAGATGGACGGCGTGGTGATCCTCACGGCCTCGCTCCCCGGCGGCTCGGCGGCGCCCTACAACCTCGGCGCCACGGCGACGCACGAGATCGGCCACTGGATGGGCCTGTACCACACGTTCCAGGGCGGCTGCACCAAGACGGGCGACTCGGTCAGCGACACGCCCGCCGAGAAGGCCGCCACCTTCGGCTGCCCCGCGCCCAACCCGGACACCTGCACCGGCAACAAGTACCCGGGCGTGGATCCGATCCACAACTACATGGACTACACCGACGACTCGTGCATGACCGGGTTCACCTCGGGTCAGGACACCCGCATGGACTCGTCCTACACGACCTACCGCGCCGGGAAGTAGCCGCGCTGCGATAGTCCGCTCTGGTGCAGTCCAACCGGGGCCTGCGGTCGACGAGACCGTGGGCCCCGAGTCTTTCGTGCGGGGCACGTGAACCGTCCGCGGCGCGCGCGTTCCCGCCTGCGAAGGGCGCGGAGGCGCTACGTGCGCGGGCGCATGCGCAGGCCGAGGAACTCCTCCAGCGAGCCCAGCCGCGCGTAGTACGGGTTGTTCGCGCGCTCGCGCCCGATGGTGGACACGGGCACATCGCCGTAGTCGTGGCCCGGATAGAGCCGCACCCCGTCGCCCAGCGTTCCCAAGCGCTTCAGGCTCTCGTACATCAGCGCCGGATCGCCCCCGCGGAAGTCACAGCGCCCGCAGGCGTTGACGAAGAGCGTGTCGCCCGAGAACACCGCGCCCTCGAAGGCGCCCTGCGGCGGGAGGTGCCAGGTGGTCGAGCCCGGAGTGTGCCCGGGCGTGTGCAGGGACATCATGGTCAGGGCGCCGATCTGGATGCGATCGCCGCCCGCCGTGGCCACCACCTCGCCCTGCACCTCGCGCGGCAAGTCGGGCACGTCGCCCGCGTGACAGTGGATGCGCACGCCGCGCTTGTGCAGGAGCGGCACGAGGCCGTTGGTGTGGTCCGCGTGCCAGTGGCTCACCAGCGCGTGCGTCACTGTGCGGCCGGCCGCCTCTGCAGCAGCGAGCGCGGCGTCGATGTCCCACGCCGCGTCCACGATGGCCGTCTCGGGCGAGCCCTCCGCGCCGACCAGATAGACGAAGTTGTCCATCGGCCCGAGCTGGAGCTGCTGCACGAAGAGTCCGTTGGTGCCCATGCGGTCCTTCCTCAATCGAGCTTGTTGGGAGTCCGCTCGAGCTGTCAATGAAGGGAGCTGCTCGGAGGGACAGCCACCGCCAGCGCAAACCCGCGCTCGAACGCCTTGGCCACCGGCTCCACCCGCTGGGGCGGCCCGGCCACCAGCGCGTGCCGCTCGCCCGTCCGCAGCTCCAGCCAGGCGCACGCCCGGTTCCCCTCTTGCGCCAGCACCACCCGCTCCACCAGCGCGCAGTCCACCCGCACCTCGGAGAAGCGCAGCTTGCGGAAGTCGAAGCTCTTGCGCACGGCTGCGTGACCCTCGAAGATCCAGCCGTCGAGCTCGGCGCGCAGGTGCAGCCACAAGAGCGCCACCGAGAGCGGCAATTGCAGCGCCGCCACCGCGTGCCGCTCCAGCGCCAGATCGAGCGCCACCGCGCAGAAGCCCACGGCCACCAGCACGACGGAGAAGGCCCGCGCCCCGAAGCGCCGGCGCAGCCGGAACGTACCCGGGTGCGCGGGATCGGCGTGGACCTCGAGGTCGGTGCGGAAGCGGCCGAGCATGCGCGGGGGAGTCTAACGAGAGTCGCCCGCCGGTTCCAAGCCGGGCCGCGTCGCCAGTGCTTGCTACAGCATCCAACCCAGGCGGACCGCGACCGTGGGCAGCGGCAGGCCCGCCACCGCGTGCACCAGGCTGTCGACGTTCGAGGCCTTGGAGCTCGTGCCCGTGGTCACGATCTGCGTGTCGAGCGGGAGCTGCGCGCCCAGGTCGAACCCGAACGAGAACCCCGAGTCCCAGGTGGCGAACCAGCCCGCGCGCGGCGTCAGGTACGTCTCGTGCGCGTCGATGAAGATCGTCCCCGTCTGCGCGCCCGAGGTGGTGGTCGCCGACGCCGAGAGGCCCATGCGGCCGAGCGACGCGCCGAGGAAGAAGCTGCCGCGGAAGGGGAACACGAAGAGCGAGCCGTCGGCTGAGAGGGCCGAGAGCGTGCCGTTGGAGACCTTGGCCGCCGAGAGGAGCGCGCCGCCCAGCCCCTCCGGGATGCCGCCGATGCTGGCGCCGAAGGCGAGGTAGTCGTGCACGCGGATCATCACGTCGCCGCGCACCGGCTGCTGGATGCCGAACGCGCCGAGCATGAGGCCCGCGCGAGGAGAGACGCCGCGCACGCGGGTGATGTGCGGAGCGTCGACCGCCTCGGTGGTCTCCTCGAACGAGGGCGCCTGCGCGGCCATCGGCTGCGGGGCCAGGGGCTGCGTGACGAGCGCCTGGGGAGCCTGCGTGTGCTGCGCGAGCGGCTGCGTGTTCGACTGCGCGAGCGGCTGCGGCTGCGCCGAGGAGAACTGCACGTGCGTCACCGCGGGCTGGTCCTGCACCGGCTCGGCCTGCGAGGAGTCATCGGCGTGCACCACCGTCGCCGCCACGCTCGCGTCCGCGCGCGCCGCCTGCGAGAGACACAGGAGCGCCGCGAGGGCGAAGACCGCTGACTTCATCGTCTGCATCGTGCGCGTGCCCATGGTCGCCTCCAGCTCCCTCTGCTGTAAGAAGTAGCGAGGTCGCTCGGTGTTCCGCAACGGAACAATCCTGAGTGAAGCTGAGGTGTTGGCGGTGTTGGTGGGGCGATGTAGGCTGGTCGCATGGAGCTCACACGAATCGAACCCGTGCCGGTCGAGGTGGTCCCCCCTGCCCCGCGCGAGCCTGGCCCCAACGCGCGGCGCCTCATGTTCTCCGTCGACGCGCCTTACTTCGCGGGCTTGCTCGGCGGCGCCATCTTCCTGCTCATGGGTGCGCTCTTCACCTTCATCTTCGCGCGCGGCCTCGCCGCCGACTTCGGCATCCTCTACGGCAGCCGCGAGGTCGAAGGCGTGGTCACCAAGGCCGAGCTCGACCGCTCGATGCGCGTGAACCACCGGCACCCCTTCGTCATCGACGTGCGCTACCGCGTGGACGGCATCGAACACTCGGCGAGCTGCAGCGCGCTCATCGGTCCGCTGCTCGAGACGCGCGTGGGCGACCGCGTGCCGGTCGAGGTGTCGACGCTCAACCCGGAGTGGGCGCGCGTGCGCGGCTCAGACGCGAGCCTCACCGGCAAGTGGGGCGGGCTCATCCTCCTGTTCCCCGCCGTGGGCCTCTTCGTCGTCGTGGGCACCCTCACCACCCGCAAGAAGCGCCGGCGGATCTACGCCGAGTGCAACGCCGTGCCAGGCATCATCTCCGCCGCGGGCCTGAACCGCCGCGTGCGCTACAACGGGCGCAACCCGTTCAAGGTCGAGTGGACCTTCGAGCTCGAGGGCGCGACGTACCGCGGCGACCTCTCGGTGATGGACGTGAACGCGCTCGCCGCCTTCACCCCGGGCACCCGCGTGGCGGTGCTGGTCGACCCGGCGAAGCCGCGCAGCAGCGTGCTGTTTGTCGACTGAGGTCTCTACCTCGATTGAATCATCGGCCCGCGCCGAACGTAGACACCGCACGCGATCGCCGAGCGGCCCGCCGTGGCCCGGAATGCGACGTGTCCGCACTCGGAGGCGCCTGCAGGAATGAGACCGAATCAAGCCAGCAAGACCGCGGGACTCGTGGCTTTTCTGCGCGCGTGCGGCGACCTTGGCCTCTCGACGGTGCCCGGTTACAGCGACCCGACCGCCCAGGCGCTGATGACGCCGCCCTTCGACGGCTACTTCCGCTGGATCAAGCGGGCCGCGCGCGTGGTCGGGCCCAAGCGGCTCGCGAACCTCGTGCGTGAACGACGGCTCGACTCCGTGCCGCTGCGCACGATGGCCATCGACGCTGCCCTGCGCGAGGCGCTCGCGCTGGGCGCGACCCAGCTCGTGATGCTCGGCGCCGGCCTCGACGGGCGCGCGCACCGCATGGACGAGCTCGCCGACGTGACCGTGTTCGAGGTGGACCATCCCTCGACGCAGGCCGAGAAGAAGAAGCGGGCGCAGGGCCTGCCCAAGCGCTGCAAGGACCTGCGCTACGTGAGCGTGGACTTCGAGCGCGAAGACGTCGCGTCGCGGCTCGCCGAGGCGGGGCATGAGCCGAAGCAGCGCTCGGTGTTCATCTGGGAGGGCGTGATCGTCTACCTCACGGACCAGGCCCTGCGCGCCACGCTGCAGTCGGTGGTGGTCTCGAGCGCGCCCGGCAGCCGCCTCCTCGCGCAGTACCGCCAGCCGAGCACCGCTGACGAGGAGGCGCGCCTGCAGACGATGGTGGCGAAGATGGGCGAGCCGCACATCGGACCACGCACGCCGGCGCAGCTCGCGCAGGCGCTCCAAGAGGTCGGGCTGCGTGTGCTCTCGGACACCTCGGGCGTCGAGTGGGCCTTCCGCTTCGGCGCCACGGGGCAGATCGCGCCCACCACCGCGAACACCCGCCTCGTGGTCGGCGAGCGATCCTGATTTGTCCTGATTCCGAGCACTTGCGCGCGAAGGTCGGACCCCTCTGGCATGCTGCTCGCCCTCGCTCGTGAAGGGCGGGATCGCGAAGACGATCGCACGCAAGAGAAGGAGCGCACGATGCACAAGAGCCGACTGGCGGGCTTCATCATCGACTGTCACACCGACGACCTCGCGGCCGCGGGCCGCTTCTGGAGCAGCGCGTTGGGCATGGCCGCGCGCGAGCCCGAGGAGGACCAGTACGTCCCGCTCATCGAGGGGCCGCGGGACCTGCACCTGGAGGTGCAGAAGGTCTCGCACGAGAGCCGCGTGCACCTCGACATCGAGACGGACGACCAGGAGGCGGAGGTGGCGCGCCTGGAGGCGCTGGGAGCCAAGAAGATAGGCTTCGTCAGACGCTGGTGGGTGATGGAGGCGCCCACGGGACAACGCTTCTGCGTCGTTCGCCACCGCACTTGGGAGGGCAAGACGGGCATACAGACCTGGCCGTAAGGGCGTCCTGCGGGAATGTTCGCGCGCGCTGTCGGCGTTGTGCGGATCGCGACTAGACTGCTCGCGCCCCATGGGACTCCTCCTTCGCGCATTGGTGCTGGTGGGCTTCGCGAGCGCGCTGGCGTTCGGCGTGAACGCGGTGCGGCCGGATGGCCTGCGCATGGGCTCGTTCGAGGCGCCGGCCACGTGTGGTGCGGCCGAGGCAGCAGGGACGCCGCTCGAGGTGAGCCCCGAGGACGCGACGCGCCTGTGCGGCTCGCCGGACGCGGTGATCGCCGATGCCCGAACGGCCGCGCGCTATGCGGAGGGCCATGTGGCGGGCGCGATCCACCTGCCGTGTGACGCGAGCGGGTCGGTGGCGACTGGCGCCATCGCGGCGCTGGCGGGCAAGCACACGGTGATCGTGTACGGCGAGAGCACGGCCGATGCGCAGCCCGTGGCGGCGAGCCTGCGTCGCAGGATCCACGCGCCGTCCTTGCATGTGTCCGTGCTGCGCGGGGGCTTTGCGGCGTGGGCGCAGGCCGGGCTCGCGTGCGCGTCGGGGCCCTGTGACGACTGCGCGCTCAAGGAGTCGCAAGCGCAGCAGTCGGTGCCCGCGGAGAACCGGCCGTGAGCGAATCCGTGAGCGCGTCGTCGAGGAGCGGCACGGGAGCCGCGAGCGCAGGTGATCCACGCTGGATGGCTTGGATGCTGGTCGGGTTGCGCTTCGTGCTGGGCGGGCTGTTCGTCGTCGCGGGCGT
>JAFEBC010000502.1 GCA_018266095.1 Deltaproteobacteria bacterium | reverse complement strand
TACGTCATCCGGCTTGTGGGCGGCCTGCTCTACCTGAGCGGCTTTGTGATGATGGCGTGGAACCTCTACAAGACCGCGCGCGCCGGCAAGGCCGTGAACGGCGAGGTGATGGTCGTCGACGAGACTGAAGGCGCCAAGCCCCTGCCCAGCGCGGGCTGGCTCGTGACGCGGCCCGGGTTCCTGATGGTGCTGGCGGCGTTCGCGATCACCATGCTGCTCGGCGGCGCCTCGCTGATGACGGGCGTGAAGGTGCTGGTGGCGCTGGTCATCCTGGGCGAGGCCGGCTGGCTCTGGGCCAAGGGCAAGAAGACGGGCGGGCTCGACACGCACCTGTGGCACTCGATCATCGAGGGCAAGCCGCTCTTCTTCACCGTGCTCCTGCTGGTGTCGATCCTGGTGGGCGGCATCGCGCAGATCATCCCCACCATCTTCGTGCCCGCGTCGGTGCCGTGGACGGGCGCGCCGCAGCAGCCGTACTCGGCGCTGGAGCTCGAGGGCCGCGACATCTACACGCGCGAGGGCTGCTACCTGTGCCACTCGCAGATGATCCGGCCGATGCCCGCGGAGACCTTGCGCTACGGCGCGCCGTCGCGGCCCGAGGAGTTCATCTACGACCACCCGTTCCAGTGGGGCAGCAAGCGCACCGGGCCGGACCTCGCGCGCGTGGGCGGCAAGTACCCGAACCTCTGGCACTACACGCACATGATCGACCCGCGCGCGACCAGCCCCGGCAGCAACATGCCGCCGTTCGCGTGGGTGGCGGAGTGGAAGGTCGACACCAACGGCACCGGGCGCAAGCTGGCGGTGATGCAGAAGCTGGGCGTGCCGTACTCGAACGTCGACATCGACGGCGCCAAGGACAGCTACAAGCGCCAGGCGGAGGGCATCACCGCCGACCTCGCGCAGCAGGGCGTGAACGTGCAGTGGGACCGCGAGATCGTGGCGCTGATCGCGTACCTGCAGCGGATGGGGCGCGGGCCGCAGGACCTCGCGCCTCAGGCCCACGCGGCCGAGGACGGGAAGCGCTGATGTACACGGCCTTCTATCGCGCAAGCGAGTACCTCGTGCTGCCGCTCGCCACCGCGTTCTTCTTCCTCGCCTTCTTCGTGTGCGTCCTGCTCTGGGTCGCCAATGGGAAGCGCAAGCCCGCGTGGGATGAGGCCGCGGCGCTCCCGCTCTTCGACGATTCGCCACGACCCCGCCAGGAGGAGCGGCCATGACTGCGCAACAGAAGCCCGGCATCGACGTCGACACCGGGCACGACTACGACGGCATCCGCGAGTACGACAACCCGCTGCCGATGTGGTGGTTCACGACCTTCGTGGTGTGCATCGCGTTCGGCTACGCGTACTGGATGCACTACGAGGTGGCGCGCACCGGGCCGAGCCTGATGGCCGAGTACCAGGCTGACCAGGCCGAGGCCGCGCGCCGGGCCGCCGCGAGCAAGCCGCTGACGGACGAGCTCTTGGTGGCGCTGTCCAAGGATCCGCAGACGGTGGAGACGGGCGCCAAGCTCTTCAGCCAGAGCTGCGCGGTCTGTCACGGCGCGGGCGGCGAAGGGAAGATCGGCCCGAACCTCACCGACGCGTACTGGCTGCACGGCCCCAAGCCGACCGACATCCACAAGGTGATCGCGGGCGGCGTGGTGGAGAAGGGCATGCCGGCGTGGAACCCGGTGCTGGGGCCCGAGCGGGTGCGCGCGCTGGCCGCGTACGTGCTGACGCGCCGCGGGCTGGAGCTGCCGGGCAAGGGGCCGCAAGGTGAACGCTACGTCGCCGTCCAGTGAGGGCAGGCCCGGGTTCCTCGACGCGTCGGGCCTGCGGCTCAAGATCCACCCGGCCGACGCGCCGGGCCGCTTCCTGCGCTGGCGGCGCATCGTCTACGCGCTGTTGATCCTGCACTACCTGGCGCTGCCGTTCATCAAGAACGGGCAGCACCCGGCCATCCACCTCGACATCGAGGCGCGGCGCTTCTACCTCGCGGGCCAGGCGTTCAACGCGCAGGACGTGTGGCTGCTCGTGTTCCTCCTGGGCGCGTTCGCGTTCGGGCTCGTGTTCGTGACCTCGCTCGCGGGGCGCGTGTGGTGCGGTTGGGCGTGCCCGCAGACGGTGTTCCTCGAGGGCGTGTACCGGCGCATCGAGCGGCTCATCGAAGGCCCGGCCACGCAGCGGCAGCGGCTCGACGCGGGCCCGTGGTCGTGGGACCGCGTGTGGCGCAAGCTGCTCAAGCAGTCGCTGTTCGTGGCGGTGTCCCTGGTGCTGGCGCACTGGGCGCTCGCGTTCTTCGTGCCTGCGCCGCAGCTCGCCGGCATCGTGCTGCACGGGCCCGCGGGGCACGCCACGCTCTTCGGCTGGGCCATGGGCCTCACCGGGCTCATCTGGTTCAACTTCGCGTGGTTCCGCGAGCAGTTCTGCGTGATCCTCTGCCCGTACGGGCGCCTGCAGTCGGTGCTCATCGATCGCCAGTCCGTCATCATCGGCTACGACGGCAAGCGCGGCGAGCCGCGCGGCAAGGCGCTCAAGGTGCTGCCCGCGGGCGTGACACCTCCGGGCGACTGCATCGACTGCGGCCGCTGCGTGCGCGTGTGCCCGACCGGCATCGACATCCGCAAGGGGCTGCAGCTCGAGTGCATCGGCTGCGCGCAGTGCATCGACGCCTGCGACGAGGTGATGGACAAGGTGGAGCGCCCGCGCGGGCTCATCCGCTACGACTCGCTGGTCGGGTTCGAGGGCGGGCAGAAGCGGATCGTGCGGCCGCGGCTGTTCGCGTACGCGGCGATGAGCGTGCTCGCGCTGGGCGCGGTGGTGCTCGACGTGTCCACGGTGCGGGCGCCGTTCGAGGCCAACCTGCTGCGCGCGGGCGGCACGCCGTACGCTCTGGACGGCGGGCTCATCCGCGACCAGTTCGAGCTGCACCTCGTGAACAAGCACGTGGAGGCCGCCGACTTCCAGCTCTCGGTGCAGGCGCCCGCGGGCACGTCCGTGGTGCTGCCGCAGCCCGAGGTGCACCTGGGGTCCTTGGAGAGCCTGCGCACGCCCATCCTGGTGGCCGTCGAGCGCAAGACCTGGGGCGGGCCGTTCGACGTCGAGGTGCACCTGCGCGACCGCGCGACCGGCCAGGAGCGGGTGGTCACGGGGCGGTTCATCGGGCCGCCGGTGGTGCGCTAGCCGCGCTGGTGCTGCGAGGCCAACAGCTCGATGGATCGCTGCGCGTCGGTCGCGGCGCTCGATCTGCGCTAGATCCCCGCGGCCGCCGGGCGTTGCTCACGCGGCGCCGGAGCGTGCGCGTCGAAGGCCTGGGCGATGCGGCGCAGGAACATCCGGCCGCGCGGACGCACGTTCAGCCGCAGCCCGCGGATGAGCACGAGGCCGTCGTCCTCCAGGGGCGCGAGGGAATCCAACGCTGCCTCGAGGAAGTCCGCGCTCGGGCCGTGACGCTGCCGCAGCCGCTCCCCGTCCAGGCGCTCGCTGCACAGCACCTCGGCGATGGCCTCTCCGCGCGCTTTGTCCTCGGCCGTGCGCAGCCAGCCGCGCTCGATGGGGAGGTGCCCGGTCTGCACCGCGTTGGTCCAGTGCGAGAGCCGGTGGTGGTTCTGCGCATAGAGCCCGCCCACGTCGCTGATGGCCGACACGCCCAGGCCCACGAGGTCGCCCGGCTGCTGCGTGGTGTAGCCCTGAAAGCCGCGCGAGAGCCGGCCCTCCTCGGCGGCGCGCGCGAGGTCGTCGTCGGGCAGCGCGTAGTGGTCGAAGCCCACGTGCCGGTAGCCGCGATCGCAGAGGAGCCGCCCGGCCTCGGCCGCGAGCGCCGCGCGCAACAGGGGCCCCGGGAGCGCCGCCTGCGGCATCAAGCGCTGGTTCGGCTTGAGCTCCGGCACGTGCGCGTAGCCGAAGAGCGCCAGCCGGTCGGGCGAGTGCTCCAGGACGCGCGCGATGGTGACCAAGAACCCGGGCACGGTCTGGTAGGGCAGGCCGTAGATGAGGTCGATGTTCACCGAGCGGAAGCCCGCGGCGCGCGCGGCCTGCACCATGCGGCCCAGCGTCTTCTGGCTGTGCCGGCGGCCCACCGCGGTCTGCACCGTCTCGTCGAGGTCTTGGACGCCCATCGAGATGCGCGTGAACCCCAGCCGCGCCAGGGCCTCGATCTGCTCCACGCTGGTGGCCGAGGGGTCGATCTCGATCGACAGCTCGGCGCCCGGCTCGCGCGTAAAGCGCGCGTCCACGATGGCCATCGTGCGCTGGAGCTGCTCCACGGACAGGAAGGTGGGCGTGCCGCCGCCCAGGTGCAGCTCGCGGTAGCGCCGCCGCGACGGGAGGCGCGCGGCCCAGTGATCGGCCTCGAGCTCGAGCACGTCGAGGTAGCCGTCCGGCCGGCTGCGGTCGCGGGTGGCGATGACGTTGCACCCGCAGAACCGGCACATCTGCGCGCAGAAGGGCAGGTGCACATAGAGCGACAGCGGCGCAGGGCTTGCGTCGGCGCGCGCAAGCGCTGCGTGGAGCTCGGCCTCGCCCACCTGCGCGGACCAGTGGTTCGCGGGCGGATAGCTGGTGTAGCGGGGCGCCGGGCCGCCGTAGCGCTCCACCAGGGCCTGCGAGGGCGCGGGCGCTGCCTCGTCGATGTTGCGGCTGAGGGACATGGGGCGCGGTCGATGCAGCGCGCGTACCAAGCCGCGTTCGGTGGACCCGCATCGGGCAGCTCGTGCGGCCGACCGGGCCCTTCGAGCGTCCGCGGCAGGAGGTCGCGGCCCGCGGGCCCGGGTCTTGCTCTGCATCAGGGTGGCCACGCAAGCCAGCGCGGCCACACAAGGGGATGCGTCATGACCACCGTCACCGTCGGCGACTACATGACCGCGGGGCCGCACACCATCGGCGACGAGCAGCCGCTCGTCCACGCGCACGCGATGCTCAAGGCGCACGGCGTGCGGCACCTGCCCGTGCTGCGCGGCGGGCACCTGGTCGGCATGATCACCGAGCGCGATCTGGCGCTCATCGAGACCCTTGCCGACGTGGAGCCGTGCGAGGTGCGCGTCGAGGAGGCGATGCAGCCGCAGGTGTTCACCGTGGGCCCGCGCGAGCCGCTGGAGCAGGTGGCGCGCGCGATGGCCGAGCGGCGCATCGGCTCGGCGGTGGTGATGGACGACGGCAAGGTGGTGGGCGTGTTCACGACTGTGGACGCGCTCAACGCGCTCGCCGAGGTGCTCGAGGCGCAAGGCGCGCCCGCCCGCCGCCGGCAGGGCAAGGGGCACGTGCACCGGCTGGGCTGAGGCCGGCGCGGTCTGCGCGAGCTACACCGGCAGGCCCGGATCGACGGTTGGCGCGCCCGCGCGGAGGGGCAGGTGGTGCGCAGGCTGGTCCGTGAGCTTCCTGGCGGCGCCGGCCATCACCCGCTCCTCATCGGTCTGGACGATGAGCACCTCGACGGGCGCGCCGCTGGCCGACAGCACGCGCCAGCCCTCCTCGTTGGCGCGCGGCTCCAGCGCCACGCCCAGGTGCGCGAGCCCCGCGCAGATCTCCGCCCGCACCTCGCTCGCGCGCTCGCCGATGCCGCCCGTGAACACCAGCGTGTCCAGGCCGCCCAGCGCCGCAGTCAGGCCGCCGATGGCCTTGCGCACCGCGTACACGAACAGCTCGACCGCCAGCCGCGCCCGCGAGTCCGTCGCGCGCTCCGCGAGCAGCCGCTGCATGTCCGAGGTGGTCTCCGACACGCCCAGGATGCCCGACTTGTGCCAGACGAGCTCCTCGAGCGAATCGACGCACAGGCCGCGCCGCAAGAGGTGCAGCATCACGCCCGGATCGAGGTCGCCGCTGCGGGTGGCGCAGGGGATGCCGCCCGCCGGCGTGAACGACATGGTGGTGTCGACCGACACGCCGTCTCTCAGCGCGGTCACGCTGGCCCCGCTGCCGAGGTGGGCGATGAGCGCGCGCGGGCCCAAGGCGCGGCCGAGCTGCTCGATCACGGAGGCGCAGGAGAGGCCGTGGAACCCGTACTTGCGCACGCCCAGGTCGTCGAACGCGCGCGGCAGCGGCAGGCGGCGCGCGTGGGGCACCACGGTCCAGTGGAAGTCGGTGTCGAAGACCGCCACCTGCAGAGCGCCTGGCGCGGCCTGGAGCGCCGCGTCGACCGCCGCCAGCGCCGAGGGCAGGTGCAGCGGCGCGAAGTGGGACAGCGAGCGCAGCTCGGCGCGCACCTCCGGGGTCAACAGCGTCGGCTCGTGCATCACCGGCCCGCCGTGGACGATGCGGTGCACGATCGCGCTCAGCGCCGCGGCGCGCCCCGGCCCCAAGGCCTGGAAGACCTCCTCGACCGCGTGGGCGTGCGTCGGCACCGAGGGCTCGACGCCGATGCCGCGCACCTCGCCGCGCAGGAGCGGCGTCCCCTGCGCGTCGAAGAGGGCGTACTTGAGCGAGGAGGAGCCGCAGTTCAGGGCCA
Organism: Deltaproteobacteria bacterium; assembly: GCA_018266095.1. GTDB lineage: Bacteria > Myxococcota > Myxococcia > Myxococcales > 40CM-4-68-19 > CAIWCD01. The sequence goes on along the minus strand of JAFEBC010000502.1, from coordinate 16,676 downwards.
GGATCACGGCGTCCACCTCCACCCGCGGATCTCGGGGCGATCCTCGAAGTGCTCGCGCACGTAGTCGCGGTGCAGGGCCAGCTCCTGGTCGCAGCGGTGCACGAGCTCGGCCGTGTGCGCGGGCGGGTGGTGCGCGTGCTTGAGCGCCTGCTTGACCAGGTGGAAGCGGCTGGTCTCGTTCTGCACCACCATGTCGAAGGGCGTGGTGGTCGAGCCGCGCTCGCGGTACCCGCGCACGTGGAAGCGCGCCGGCCAGGGACGCCCGTGCAGGAGCGCGTGCACCACGCTGGGATAGCCGTGGAAGGCGAACACCACGTCGCGGTCGCGCGTGAACAGCGAGGCGAAGGTGGCCTCGTCCATCCCGTGCGGATGCTCCGACGGCGAGGCGATGCGGAAGAGGTCGACCACGTTGACCACGCGCACCTTGAGCTCGGGCGCGTGCTTGCGCAGGAAGTCCACCGCCGCCATCGTCTCCAGCGTGGCGCTGTCGCCCGCGCACGCCATCACCACGTCGGGATCGCCCTGGTCGTTCGAGGCGAAGGCCCAGCGCGACGCACCCAGCGCGCAGTGCGTCTGCGCCGTCTCCATGTCCAGCCACTGGAGCTGCGGCTGCTTGTCGATGACGATCGCGTTCACGTAGCCCCGGCTCTTGAGGCAGTGGTTGGCGACCGACAAGAGGCAGTTCTCGTCCGGCGGCAGGTACACGCGCGCCACCTCGCCGCGCTTGGACACGATGGTGTCGATGAAGCCCGGTCCCTGGTGCGAGAAGCCGTTGTGGTCGTTGCGCCAGCAGGTCGAGGTGAGCAGCACGTTGAGCGACGCGATGGGCGCGCGCCAGGCGCAGTCCCGCGCGGCCTCCAGCCACTTGGCGTGCTGGCCCACCATGGAGGCCACCACCATGGCGAACGCCTCATACGTGGCGAACATCCCGTGCCGGCCCGTGAGCAGATAGCCCTCGAGCCACCCCTCGCAGAGGTGCTCGCTCAGCACCTCCAGCACGCGGCCGTCGGGCGCGAGGTGGTCGTCCTGCGCCGTCCGCCGCTCCATCCAGGTGCGGCTGGTCGCGTCCAGCACGTTCCCCAGGCGATTGGAGGTGAGCTCGTCGGGCGAGAAGAGGCGGAAGCTCGTGGCGTTGCTCTGCATCACGTCGCGCAGGTACACGCCGAGCTGGCGCGTGCTCTCGCGGACCTCGATCCCGGGCGCGGGCAGCTCGACGCCGTACTCCTCGTGATCCGGCAGCCGGAGCGGCTTGAGCAGCGCGCCGCCGTTGGCGTGGGGAGAGGCCGAGAGCCGCTGCGGCCCGCGCGGACACGAGGCCAGGAGCGACGCCGCCGGCGCCCCCACCTCGTCGAAGAGCTCCTCGGGCCGGTAGCTGGCGAGCCAGCGCTGCAGGATCGCCAGGTGCTCCGGGTTCTCGCGCACGCCAGAGAGCGGGACCTGGTGCGAGCGCCACGAGCCCTCGGTCGGCAGGCCGTCCACCGTGTGCGGGCCCGTCCAGCCCTTCGGCGTGCGCAGGATGAGCAGCGGCCAGCGCACCGCCTTGGGGCCCTCCGCGCGCGCCTCCTGCTGGATCTCGCGGATGCGGTCGTGGGCCGCCTCCAGCGCGGTGGCGAAGGCCGCGTGCATCAGCATCGGGTCGTGCCCGGAGATGACCTGCGCGTCGTAGCCGTGGCCCGCGAAGAGCTGCAAGAGCTCGTGATCGCTCTTGCGCGCCAGCACCGTCGGGCTCGCGATCTTGTAGCCGTTCAGGTGCAGGATGGGGAGCACCGCGCCGTCGCGGGCCGCGTTCAGGAAGCTCACGCCCTTCCACGAGCCCTCCAAGGGCGCCGTCTCCGCCTCGCCGTCGCCGACGATGGCCGCGACCAGGAGGTTGGGGTTGTCGGAGGCCGCGCCGAAGGCGTGCGAGAGCACGTAGCCGAGCTCGCCGCCCTCGTGGATCGACCCGGGCGTGGGCGGGCTGACATGGCTGGGCACGCCGCCCGGCGTGGAGAAGGCGCGGAAGAACGCGCGCAAGCCTTTCGCGTCGCGGCTGATGGCCGGGTAGGTCTCGCTCCAGGTGCCCTCGAGCCACGCGTTCGCGTTCGCCGCCGGCCCGCCGTGCCCGGGGCCCACCAGCACCAGGCTCTCTGCGTGGCGCGCGCGGATGAGGCGATTCAGGTGCGCCCAGATGAAGTTGATGCCCGGCGAGGTGCCCCAATGCCCCAAGAGGCGCGGCTTGATGTGCGCCGCGGTCAGCGGCTCGCGCAGCAGCGGGTTGTCCTGCAGGTAGATCTGGCCGACGGTCAGGTAGTTGGCCGCGCGGAACCAGCGATCGACCGCGTCGAGCTCCAAGGTGGTGTGTCCCATCGCAGGCCCCAGGTGTTGGTTGGTGTGCATCCAGGGCCATCGCAAGCCGCGCGCCAAGCCGTGGCGCCTTGCTTGCAACGAATGAAACTCCATGACCCCGACGCTGCCGGATTCGACGCCGTTCCACTCTCAGGCGGGCCCCTCGCGCGCACCCGACGCCTCCAGCCGGGGCGCACGGTTTGCGCCCGCCGACGGCGCCGCGCAGGTTTTGCGTTTGGCCACCGCCAGGCCCGTCGTCCTGCTATCAACGAAGGCCCTCGCTGGAGGCACGCCATGAGCCGCGCCACCATCCTCATCGCCGATGACGAGTCCACCGCCCGCGCCGGCCTGCGCAGCATCCTGACCGAGGAGGGCTACGAGGTCCTCGAGGCCGAGGACGGCGAGGCCGCGCTCCAGCTCCTCGGCCAGCACGCGCCCGAGGTGGTCCTGTCCGACGTGCGCATGCCGCGCCGCGACGGGAACTCGCTCTTGCGCGCCGCCAAGGAGCAGGGGAGCGACGCCTCGTTCGTGATGATGACCGCCTTCGGCACCATCGAGTCAGCGGTGGAGGCCATGCGCGCGGGGGCCGAGAACTACGTCATCAAGCCCATCGACGTGGGCGCGCTCTTGGTCTTCATCGAGAAGGCGCTGGAGAAGCGGCGGCTCGTCCACGAAGCCGAGGGCCTGCGCGAGCGGGTGCGCGAGCGCTACAAGCTCGAGGGCATCATCGGCGACTCGCCCGAGCTGCAGTCGGTGTTCGAGGTGGTCAAGCGCGCGGCGCCCACCAAGGCCACCGTGCTGGTGCTGGGCGAGTCGGGCACCGGCAAGGAGCTGGTGGCGCAGGCGCTGCACGAGCTCTCGCCGCGCAAGGACAAGCCGTTCGTGAAGGTGTCGTGCGCGGCCCTGAGCGAGACGCTGCTCGAGAGCGAGCTGTTCGGCCACGAGAAGGGCTCGTTCACGGGCGCGGCGGGCCGGCGCGAGGGGCGCTTCGAGGCCGCGGATGGCGGCACGCTCTTCCTCGACGAGATCGGCGAGATCAGCCCCACGGTGCAGGTGAAGCTCTTGCGCGTGCTGCAGACGCGGTCGTTCGAGCGCGTGGGCGGCACGGCCCCGGTGCAGGTGGACGTGCGCATCGTGGCCGCGACCAACCGCGATCTGCTGGCCGAGGTGAAGGCGGGGCGCTTCCGCGAGGACCTCTACTACCGGCTCAACGTGGTGGCGGTGACCTTGCCCCCGCTGCGGCGCCGCCGCATGGACATCCCGGGCCTCGCTGCGCACTTCATCGAGAAGTACGCCAAGGCCTACGGCAAGGAGCTGCGCGGCCTCGCGCCGGGCACGCTGCACGCCCTCCTCTCGCACGACTGGCCGGGCAACGTGCGCGAGCTGGAGAACGCCATCGAGCGCGCGGTGGTGCTGTGCCAGAGCGCCGAGCTGTCCGCCGACGACCTGCCCACCACGCTGCGCGGCCCGCGGCCGGAGACGCGCGACGCGCAGAGCCTCATCCCGGGGGCGACCTTCGCGCAGATCGAGCGCGAGGCCATCCTGCGCACGCTGGAGCTGTGCCAGGGCTCGACGGCGCGCGCGGCGGAGATGCTCGACATCAGCGTGCGCAAGATCCAGTACCGGCTCAAGGAGTACTCGGGTGACGTGAAGCCGGGCGACGCGCCGGAGTAGGGCCGCGTTGGGCCGGGGGCTCTACGCCCGCGTCACGCCCGGAGGCTCGAGGGCCGCGTCACGCCCGGAGGCTCGAGGGTGCGTCACGCCGGAGGCTCTACGGCCGCGTCGCAGCTCAGGGCGCGAGGGGCAGCGTCACGCGGAAGCGCGCGCCACCCAAGGGTCCGCGCTCGCAGTGGATGACGCCCCCGTGCTGCGCCACGATCGCGTGCACGATGGACAGGCCCAGCCCCGAGCCCGCCGCCTTGGTGGTGAAGAAGGGCTCGAAGAGGTGCTCCTGCACCTCCGCCGGGATGCCGGGCCCGCTGTCGTCCACGGTGAGCTCGACCTCGGTGCTGGCGGCGTGGGCCTGGATGCGCACCTGCCCGCCCGCCGGCGTGGCCTCGAAGGCGTTGAGCGTCAGGTTCATCAGCACCTGGCGCAGCTTCTCGCCGTCGCCCCACACGCGCGGCAGCGTCTCCGGCACCGCGCACGACAGCGTCACCTGGCGCCGCTCGGCGTCGCCGCCCAGGAGCTGGGTGACCGCCGCCGCCACCTCGTGCAGCGGCACCGCCCCCGCGCGCAGCTCGACCGGGCGCGCGAACTGCAGGAAGTCCTGCACCAGGTGCTCCAGCCGGCGGATCTCGTCGCGCACCAGGAGCAGCGGCTCGAGCAGGCCGGGCTGCGAATCTGCGGGCAGCTTGCGCACGCGCCGCTCGAGCACCGTGAGCTGCAGCGCGGCGCCGTTGAGCGGGTTTCGGATCTCGTGCGACAGGCCCGCGGTCATGGTGCCCACCGCGGCCAGCTTCTCGGCCACCTGCGCCCGCCGCGCCAGCGCGCGCTTCTCGGCGTGCAGCGTCACCTGCCGCAGGGCCTGCTCCACGGTGAGCAAGAGGTGCGGCGTGCTGGCCGGCTTGACCAGATAGGCGAAGGCCCCCGCGCGCACCGCGTCGATGGCCGTGTCCAGCGCGGCGAAGCCCGTGAGCAGCACCACCGCGCTCTCCGGCGCCAGCGCGCGCAGCCGCTCGGTCAGCCGCGTGCCGTCTCCGTCGGGCAGGCGCACGTCGACCAGCGCCACCTCGAAGCCGTCCCGCGCCACCTCCTGGGCCGCCGCTGCGCTCCCCGCCACGCGCACCTCGTAGCCCGCGTCCTCCAGGATCTCGCGCAGGTTGTCCGCGAGCGCCGCGTTGTCGTCGACCACCAGCACCCGCGCCGTGCTCACGGCAGGCTCCGCTGGTAGACCACCTCGACCTCCTCCAGGAGCTGCGCGGTGTCGAAGGGCTTCTCGAACACGCGCAGGTTGTAGTCCTTCCACTTCCCGTGCGCGTACGCGGTCACCAGGATCGCCGGCATGCCCGGGAACTTCGCGCGCACGCACTCCAGCGCGGCGCCGTCGTTCCCGCCCGGGAGCCGCAGGTCCGCGAGCGCCACGAACGGCCGCACGCCGCCCAGCCGCTCCGTCTCCGTCACCGAGCGCGCCGTCACCGCCGAGAAGCCGCGATCGCGCAGCGCCTCCGAGAGGTTGTCGGCCAGCGCCTCGTCGTCCTCGATCAGCGCCACCAGCGCGTCGCGCCGCGCCCGCTTGAGCAGCTCGCACAGCCGCGCGATCGGCACCGGCTTGGGCAGCACCGCGAGCAGCCCCTCCTCGCGCGCCGCGTACAGGTCGTTCTCGCCCGTGTACGCCGTGACCACCACCACCGGCAGCCCCGGATCGACGCGGCGGATCTCGTGCGCCAGCCGCGCGCCCGTCATCACCGGCATGCGCATGTCGGTCACCAGCGCGTCGAAGCGCTGGCTCCCCGCGAGCTCCAGCGCGCGCTCCCCCGTCGGCGCGAGCGCCACCTCGGCCCCCTCGTCCGTGAGGATCTCGGCCAGGTTCTCGATGAAGGCTTGGTTGTCGTCGACGAGCAGATAGCGCCTCATGTCGCCTCCGCCTTCGGCAGCCGCACCACGAAGCGCGCCCCCCGCGACTGCGGCTCATACGTCACCGTGCCGCCGTGCCGCTCGGCGAAGCGCTTCACCAGCGAGAGCCCCAGCCCGATGCCCTTCTGCTTGGTGGTCACCAGCGGCTCGAACAGCCGGCGCCGGATGGACGCGTCCACGCCGGGCCCATCGTCCTCGACCGCCAGCAGCACGTGCGTCGCGTCCGCCGTCCCCTCCACGGTCACGCGCCCCGCCGGCCCGCCCGCCTGGCGCGCGTTGTCGAGCAGGTTCACGAAGATCTGCCGGAGCTGCCCCGCGTCGCCCTGGACCGCCGGCAGGCCCGCGAGGCCCGTCAGATCGAGCTGCATCGAGAGCTGCCGCGCCGCCGCGTCCACCACGTCCGCCATCATCAGCCGCTCCGTCTGCAGCGGCCGCTCGCGGATCATCTCCAGCAGATCCGTGATGATCGAGTTGGCGATCCCGAGCTGCTCCGCGATGCGCCCCGCGTGCTTGTGTGCGCGCTCGTCCTGCGGCAGCCGCCCGCGCAGGATGTGCAGCGAGCTCTCCATCACGCCCAGCGGGTTGCGCAGCTCGTGCCCGATGGAGCCGACGAGCTGCCCGAACGTCGCCAGCCGCTCCGCGCGCCCCTGCTGCGCCAGCAGGTCCTCGCGATACGTGTGCAGCATGATCGCCAGCTCGAGGTCGAGGATCTTGGCGATGGCGTGCCGCGTGCGCTGCTCCTGCGCGGGGTCCGTCGCCAGGAGCCGCCCGGTGAGCGCGCTCAGCTCCTGCCGCAGCACGCTCATCGCGCCGAACATGTAGTGCTGCGGGAGCGCGATGCGCACGTGCATGCGCCCGATGCGCGCGCGCTTCTCGTAGTAGGCCTCGTCCCACGGCCCCTGCAGGAGCAATTCCATCCACTCCACCAGCGTGTGACGCAGGTGGCCGACGATGCTCTCGCCCTCGCGCAGGGTGAAGCTGGCGGCGTCGTGCTCCAGGATGCGGTCGTAGAAGACCTCGGAGATGCGCGGGAATTCAGCGCGCGCCAGCGGGTGCAGCGCGCGCAGCGCCGCACCGTCCTCTTCCTCGAAGCGGACATAGCGCTTCAGCTCTTCGAACAAGGTCTCCGCCATGCGTGGACGGTACTGGAGGAACTGCCGCTGGACAACGCGACCACCATGCGCTTTCACGAATCGTGCCTGGAACGGCGCTTGCTTCGGAGCACCTCATGGACGACATCACGCGAGACGCCCACCGCCGGCTGCTCGACCGGCGTCGAGTCCTGGGCGGCGACACCTCGCTCGCCGCGGTTCAGGAGATCGACGCGGCCCTGGAGCGCATCGCCGCGGGCCTCTTCGGCCTCTGCCAGCGCTGCGCCCGGTCCATCGGCCGGCACCGCCTCCTGGCGGCGCCCGAGACGCGCACCTGCAGCGACTGCACGAGCCGCATCGACTAGGCGCTATTTGTGCGCCCGGCTGCGCGCGAGGTCGACCAGGGCCCGCAGCGCGTCCACCGTGGTGAACATGCCGACCACCGCGCCGGCGTCCATCACCACCGCGGAGCCGATCTTGCGCTCGGCCATCACCTCGGCCACCTCGTCGATGCGCTCGTCGGCCTGAGCGGCGAAGACCTCGCGCGTCATCGCGTCCTCGATGGTGACCGTGCGCGGATCGACGTCCTTGAGCGTCTCCAAGAGGTGCAAGTCGTGCATCGAGACCACGCCCACGAGCTTGCCGTCGTCGAGCACGGGCAGGTGGCGGATGTGGTGCTCGCTCATCAGCTTGTGCGCGTCCACGAGCGGCTGGCGCGGGCCGATGGAGATGGGGAGGGGAGTCATGAAGCGGGAGATCTGCGGAGTGGATTTGCTCATGCCTGCCGCGGCGTTCACGTCGCGTGCCAGCGGCCCCCGGGGGAGGCGCAGGGGTCAGGCCGCTCAGTCGACGCAAACCTTGCGCATCGGGCGGCGGGAACGCAGACGCTGCGCGTCGCCCGCGTCGCTTTCAGCCTCCTCTCCCTGCAGCGCGCGCGGCCTCGCGGGCTGGCACCAATGATGCTTTTCCCCTCCGCGGGCGACGAAGACGCGCCCACCGCGATCGGGAGAACACATGCATCGGCTGGCACTGGGAGCGTTGATGGGATTGATGATGATGGCCAGCGGCGCCGCGCGCGCGAAGGATTCGTTCGTGCTCGACTCCGCCAGCAAGCTGTCGATCGAGGGCGACTCGACCCTGCATAAGTGGTCTGCGCGCGCGCGCGTGGTCAAGCTCACCACCAGCGCCGCGGATTCCACCGATGGCGCCACCGCGGACGTCGAGGCCGCCATCCGCGCGGGCCACTTCAAGGGCGCCGAGCTCTCCGTGCCTGCCGCGGGCCTCACCTCCGGCGAGGACGGCCTCGACGACAACATGCGCAAGGCGCTCAAGGCCGGGCCGTTCCCGTCCATCGTCTTCCACATCGACACCTACGAGGCGCTGCCGCCCACGGCTGACTCCGAGCTGATGAAGCTCGACCTGCACGGCACGCTCACCATCGCGGGCGTCGCGCGGCCCGTCGACGTCATCGCGCAGGTGTCCCGCGCCACCAGCGGCGTGCGCATCCAGGGCAGCAAGCTCGTTCGCATGACCGACTTCAAGGTCGAGCCGCCGGTGCTCATGTTCGGCGCCATCAAGACGGCGGATCAGGTCGAGGTGAAGTTCGAGCTCGTGCTCCGGAGCGTCGCAGGGAGCAGCATGGAGGCAGGCCGATGAACCGCATCATCGTAGGCGTGGATGGATCCCCCGAGTCGCGCAAGGCCGCTGCGTTCGCGGCCGATCTGGCGGTGGCCACCAAGGCGCGCTTGATGGTCGCGCACGCCAAGCCGCCCATCTGGCCCGCGTCGCCCGACGTGGAGCCGGAGTGGCCGCAGCTCCAGGCGGAGGCCGAGGAGCGCCACAGCCGTGAGCTCCTCGCCGAGGCCACCAAGGAGTGCTCGCGGCCCGGCCTCGAGATCGAGGTCCAGTCGTTGAACGGCCCGGCGGCGCCCGCGCTCGCGGACCTCGCCGATGCGTCGAGCTGCGATCTGCTGGTGGTCGGGCACCGCGGCCGGAACGCCATCGCCCGCGTGCTCTTGGGAAGCGTGGCCGACCGCCTGACGCAGCTCAGCCGGCGCCCGGTGCTCGTGCACCGCTAGCGTCGCCCAGCGATCCATCGAGCTGCGTTCGTCGCGCTAGCCGCGCTTGCTGGCCGGGGGCGAGAGGAAGGACACGTTCTCGCCCACCACCGGCGCCTTCTGGCCTTCCTGGCCCTCGGCGCCGCGGATGGCGTCCAGCATCGCCTTGTGCGTGTCGATGAGCGACGCGAGCTGGCTCATGAACATGGTGCGGTTGCGCTTGAGCTCGTCGATCTCGACGATGAGCTGCATGCGCCGCGCCTGCGCGTTGGCGATGATCTTCTCGGCTTGGAGCTCCGCGTCCGAGAGGATGATGTCCGCCTCCTTGCGCGTGGTGACCTTCATCTCGTCGGCCAGGCGCTGCGCCGTGGTCAGCGTCTGCTGCAAGAGCTGCTCGCGCTCCCGGTGCTCGGCGAGGCGCGCGTTCTGCCGGCGCACCTCCTCCTCTTGCTGGTGGAGCTTGCGGACCACGTCCTCCAGCTCGCTCGCGGCGAGATCCAGGAAGAGGTCGACCTCGCGCTCGTCGACGCCGCCGAGGCGGACTTTGCGGAAGGTCTTCTGCTGCAGATCGAGTGGGGTCAGCTTCATGGCTCTCACACTAGCATCGGGTGCAAATATTCGACCTTGAATCAGCGCAAACCCTTGTGGGGCGCGGCCTCGACGCGTCCGCGGCCCGCGCGCTTGGCGGCGTACATGGCGGCGTCGGCGTGCTCGACCAGCTCCTCAGGAGTCTTCGCGTCGTCGGGGAAGCTCGCCACACCGAAGCTCGCCGACATGCGCAAGGGACCATACGGCTCGCCCGCGAGGAACTTGGTGGACTCGAGCGCGTCGCGCAGCCGCCGGCCCGCGTCGACCGCCTGGTCCTTGCTCGTCTCGGGAAGGATGGCCACGAACTCATCGCCGCCGTAGCGCACCGCGATGTCCGTCGAGCGCAGCGTGCGCGCGAGCAAGAGGCCCACCTCGCGCAAGAGCTTGGACCCGATGGTGTGCCCGTGCTGGTCGTTCACCTGCTTGAAGTGGTCCAAGTCGAAGAACACCAGCGAGATCGGGTGCCCGAAGCGCGTGGCGCGGATGACCTCGACCTCCAGCGTGCGCTTCAGGTGCCGCGAGTTGAAGAGCCCGGTGTGGTCGTCGATGACCGTGAGCTCCTGCACCTTGGCGAAGTTGCGCGCGTTCTCGATGGCGATGGCCGAGAACTCGCACACCATCTGGAGCAGCCGCAGGTCCTCCTGCGTGAACGTGCCGTCGGCCTCGCCGTTGACGAGCTCGATGACGCCCATCACGCGGCTCTTGCTGGCGAGCGGCGCGCAGAGGATGGCCTTGGTGTGGAAGCGCGAGGCCTCATCGAAGCGCGAGGAGAAGCGCGGGTCCTTCGACACGTCGTCGACGAGCAGCGGCGCGTTGTTCTCGGCCACCCAGCCGCAGATGCCCTCGCCCGCGCGCACGCGCAGCCCCGCGAGGCCCTGCGAGCCCGGCCCCATCGCGGCCTGGAACACGAGCTCGTTGGTGGCCTCGTCGCGCAGGAGCAACGACCAGTTCCGCGGGCGCAACAGCTCGGAGATCTTGGACAAGATCACCTGCATCACCTCGTCGATGTCCAAGGACGAGGTCAGCGCCTTCGCGATCTGGTTCAGCAGGCCGAGCTCGTCGGCGGTCCGTTTGAGCTCGCGCGGCTGATCCGGGGTCGGCATCGGTTCAGAGACTAACGCCGTCGCAGGGTGAGAAGCCATTTTCCCGTGTGGGCAGGGGTGGCTCTCGCACGCCTACCCCGATCGTCGCGCCCTGGACTGGCCAAGGCCGGAGCGGCCGCGCTTCAGGGCCCGCGCAGCGTCTTGGCGAGCGTGGCCGCGAGCTGGGCGTCCATCCCGTTGGCCGCGATGGGCTTGAGCCGCGGGAGCAGCCAGGCCGTCACGCAGTCCGGATCGGCGGCCGACGCGCGCCCTCCCGGCGGGAGGTTGCAGGACGTCGCCAGCGCTCGCCACTGGCCCAGGACGTCGGCGTTGAACCGGGCCTCGAGCGGCGCGGCCGGCGCGCGCAACAGATAGAGGAAGTGGTCGAGCAGCGGCTCGTTCGGATCGAGCGTGAGCCCGCGCAGCTTGAGCATGGCCGCGTAGTCGCGCGCGCAGCCAGTCGACGCAGGCGCGAGCACGCTCGCGAACGGCCGCACGTCGTTGCGCGGCGGCGTCTTCACCCAGAACCTCCAGTCGTCCTTGCCCGGCGAGGGCGAGATCTCTGCCGCGCCCAACAGGCACGCGGTGACGAGCTCGCGCGGGTCCTGCAGGAACGGCCAGCGCACGAAGAGCTCCTCGTCCGGCGGCAGCGTCACCACCTGCGCCGCGAGCTGGTGCGCCAGCACCTCGGCCGAATCGCGCGGGCGATCGTAGGCCTTGAGCAGCTTGCGCGCCTGACCCAGGGCCAGCTCCCAGCCGCGCGGACCGGCGAGGCACGCGAGCGTGAGGTCGCCCTTGCTCGCGCACAGCTCGGAGTTGCGCGGCGGCAGCGTCGCCTCGATGAGCCCGGTCGCCTCGGTGAACGCGCCCCACACATCCTCCAGGCGCTCGGCCACCTCCTGGGCCAGGTCGTCGGGATCGGCGCGGCACACGAGCTTCTGCCACTCGGGCGCGGCCTGCATCGTGCCGATGATCTGATCCAGGCACGGCGTCTTCTGCACGAAGACGCTGCGCCACAGCGTCTGCCACGCGCTGGTGCCGTTGCGATTCCAGCGCACCGTGTAGAGCAGGGCCTGCGGCGCGAAGGGCATGCGGAACGCGCGCTGGATGCTGGCCGAGCACTGCGAGATGGCCACCAGCGGGCCGCCCAGCCGCTTCATCAGCGCGTCGAGGGGCGGGTCGGCCGGCACGTCGTCGTACTCGACCTCCAGCAGCTTCTTGATGAAGTCGTACTTGCCGCGCGAGTAGGCGCGCATGAGCCGCGGCCGGTAGCGATAGTCGGCCACGGCGTCGGCGAACTCCTCGCTCGCGTAGGCCGGCTCGGTGGTCGAGTCGGTGTCCGGCCCGTAGCGCGGGAGCTTGTAGGCCTCCTTCCGCTGCGGATCGCCGACCTTCTCCCAGCCCGACAGGATGAGCCAGCGCGCCGAGTGCGAGATGGGGAACACCGCGTCCTTCTTCGCCTGTCCGTACTCGAGCTGGTGCGCGGCCTCGTGCGCGACGAGCTCGCGGAGCTGGTGCTGCGGCAGCTTCCACACCGTGTCGCGCAGCCAGATCCCGCCGCCCGGCTCGCCGCCCTCGTCGCTGCGGGACGACCAGGCGTTGGCGCTCTGGAACCAGTTGGCGCCGTCGGGCATGCGGCGGGTGACCTTCCAGTTGGTGCCGCGGCGCAGCCTGGGCGGCAGGTCGAGGATCGACTTGCCCAGGATGCGCAGCTCCTCAGGCTTCCACAGCACCTCGGCGGCGCCCCGGTTGAGCGCCTGGTCGAGGCTCGGCACGCCGTCGGCCTCGGCGCCGATGGCCAGGATCCACAGCGCGGATTCGAGCTTGTCGTCGAGCGTCTTCCTGAGCACGCACAGGACGTTGGCGCAGTCCTTGGCCTTGGCGAGCGAGGCCGGCGGCGTCTTGCCCAGCACGCGCTCCAGCACGGCCAGCGCGCGGGCGTCGTCGGTGAGCTTGAGGCCCGCGATGGTCTTGGTGGCCGGCTGCAGCGGCAGGTACGCCTTGCGCACCAGGGCCGCCGCGCGCTCGAGACGGATGGCGTCCGGCGTCTGGCAGGTGGGCCCCGGCGCAGCCGGCAGGTCGGCCTCGAGTCCCCGCGCGGGAGCCTGGCCGCGAGCCGCGAGCGAGAGCAGGGAGACCAGCAGGCACGGCGCGAGGGCGGCGCGGGGCGAGGGCATCCGCGAACACTAGCAAAGAAGCGGGCGCGGACAGACGTTGGTCGGCGCAACAGCCGAGGGCTGGCAAGCGCAACAGGGGGAGGTGTTGCGGAACAGGGGCGCGGAGGGGGAGCGGGGCGTCGCGCCTGGGCTGGTGATGGCGGGGAGCGCCAGGTGCCCGACGGGAACACATCTCAGACGATTTCCGCGAAGTTCCAGAGGATTTCCGAGAAGTTCTCCGAGAAGTTCTCACACGATTTCCACGACAGGTCTCACACGATTTCGCCGACAGGTCTCAGACGATTTCCCACGCGCCAGCCGTTGGCACGCCTGGTGCTCTGTGACCCCGCAGCGGCACACACTCGAGCGGCTGGCGCACAGCCCGCCGGAACAGGTAGGGGAATCACATGGCCACGACGTCGATGCAGCGCGCGGGGCTCACGGGCGGGATGGTCCTCGCCGACCGCTTCGAGCTGGTGCGCCGGCTGGGAGCGGGCGGGCTGGCCGAGGTGTGGGCCGCGCAGGATCGGGTCACGGGCGCGTCGGTGGCGGTCAAGGTGCTGCACGGGCACCTCGCGGGCGACGAGGGCCTGCGCGAGCGCTTCAGGCGCGAGGTCGCCGTGACGCGCGGCCTGGTGCACCCGAACATCGTGCGCGTGTTCGAGCTGCACGAGCACGAGGGCCGGCCCTTCTTCGCCCTCGAGCTCCTGAGCGGCGAGTCGCTGGCGCAGCGGCTGGCGCGCGGGCCGGTCGATCGCGTCGAGGCCGTGCGCCTCGGCAAGGAGATCGCGCTGGCGCTCCTGGAGGCGCACCAGCAGGGCGTGGTGCACCGCGATCTCAAGCCGCACAACGTCTTCCTCTGCGCGTCCGAGAAGGGGCAGCCGCCCAAGGTGAAGCTGCTCGACTTCGGCCTCGCGCGCGCGGCGGGCATGGCGCGGCTCACGGCGCAGAGCACGGTGCTCGGCACGCCGGGCTACCTCGCGCCGGAGGTGCTGGCGGGCGCCGAGGCCGATCCGCGCGCCGATCTCTACGCGCTGGGCGCCATCCTCTTCGAGCTCTTCTCGGGCCGCCGCGCCTTCTCCGCGCTGGACGCGCTCGCGGCCCTGCGGCAGAAGGCCGAGCCCGCGCCCTCGCCGCGCGCGGTGGAGCCGGCCGTGCTGCCCGTGGACGACGAGCTCGTGCGGCGCCTCCTGGAGCCCGATCCCGACCGCCGCTTCCTCGACGCAAGCCAGGTCCTGCGCGCCCTCGACGGCGAGACCTTCGCGCCGCCGATGCAGCTCCCAGTGACGCTGGTGCGCGGGAACTTCGACGTGGTCATCCGGCACCGCTTCGGCAAGTGGCCGGGCGCCGCGCTCAACCGCGTGATGGAGCGTCTGGGCCTGCCCAGGGCCAAGCCCGGCGTGTTCCTCGACGTGCTCGTGTCGGGCAAGCGCATCCTCATCGAGCACACGAGCCGCGCCAGCGCCGACGAGGTGGCCGCCGCCTGCCGCGCCGAGGGCATCGCCGTCACCGTCGAGGCCTCGCCCAAGGTGGGCAAGCTGCGCAGCGGCCTGCGCCGGCTCCTCGCCAACACCACGCTGACAGTCGGGCTCGCGCTCACGGGCACGTTCATCGCGGCCGGAAACCTGGCGCACGAGGTCTCCTCGCCCCAGCGCGTCGCTCGCATGGTCGCCGCGTCGAACGCGACCGGACGTGAGCTCGCCCGGATCACGCACATCCGCGAGACGCTGCAGCAGCACCCCTATCTGCTGTGGGATGTGACCGACTGGCTCCTGCGGCACTTCTCGATCTTCCCGCTGGTCACGTGGATGGTGTTCTCGTTCCCGCTGCTGGTGTTCGCCATCGCCTCGCTGGCGCTGAACGCCCAGCCCATCGGGCGCAAGGTGTCGCCGTCGCTTTGGCCCCGCTGGTTCGTGCGGCGGCACAGCGCGGCGGTGGCGTCCCTCATGGCGATCGCGGTCACCGCTGGCTCGCTCTGGTTCGAGGACCACGTGGACACGCTGATCTACGGGCCCAACCCGAAGTTCGCCATCCCCTTCAGCCTGATGCTCCTCCTCGCGCTGTTCCAAGCCGTGGGCGGCTGGCTCATCCTGCGCGCGCGCCCCGGTCATGACGAGCTGCCCACGGGCGACGCGACGGCGCTGCGGCTGCTCACCGGCATCTCGCGGCGGCTCACGGCGCTGCAGGCCCGCGCGGCCAAGAGCCCGGCCGACGGGACCCTGCTCGAGGACCTGCTCAAGGCGGCGCAGACGGCGTGGACCGAGGCGCGGCGGCTCGCGGCCAACGTCGACATCGAGGGCGGCCTCGAGCGCGACCGGCGGCTCGCGCGAATCCTGGTGATCGCGGCCGCGCTGGACGACGCGCTGTCGGCGACGGGCCTCTCGCCGGAGCTCTCGGGGCGCCTCTACGAGCGCCTCAAGACGGCCACCACGGGGGAGACGCCGGCGATGGAGGGCCCCGCGCAGCCTGCGTCCGCGCTCCTGGCGGCGCCCGGCTCGACGCCGGTGGGGCCGATGATGAAGACCGCCTGAGTTCGAGAGATCGGGCAGCGTGGCGCGCAACCTCCGCGGTCACTCGCGGAACGCGCCTGGATCCAAGCCGTAGCGCTTGAGCCACCGTTGCACCTGCATCCGCGCCTTGCCCGTCGCGCGCCCCACGGCGGCGATGTTGCCCTTGTGCTCACGCAGGAGCAGCACGAGCTCGTCGCGGTGCTTCTCCTCATCGGCGCTGAGCGGTCGCGGCGGCGTGGGCGGGGTGGTCTCGGCGGGCAGCGGCGCAGGCACTTGTGTCCCCGGCGAGGCCGCGAGCGGTGCGGCGGGCAGGGGGCGGCGCACGGCCTCAGGCAAGTGAATCAGCTCGACCGGACCGCTCCCGGCCAGCACCAGCGCGGTCTCCAGCGCCTTCGCCAGCTCGCGGATGTTCTTCGGCCAAGCGAACGCGAGCAGGGCGCGCACGGCCTCGGGCGCGAGCTGCACCTGCGCGGCCGCGGGCCCGACCTTCTGCCTCAGGATGGCCCCCAGGAGCAGACCCAGATCCTCGCGGCGCTCGCGCAAGGGCCACAGGCGCGCGGTGAACCCCTGCAGGCGCGCGAGCAGGTCGGCGCGGAAGGTGCCCGCGGCCACCAGCGCGTCGAGGTCGCGGTGCGTCGCCGAGAGGATGCGCACGTCCACCTTCACCGGCCGCGCGGCGCCGATGGGCAGCACCTCGCCCTCTTGCAAGACGCGCAGGAGCGCCGCCTGGGCCGCGGGCGGCAGATCGCCGATCTCGTCGAGGAGCAGCGTGCCCTGATCCGCCGAGCGCACGAGGCCCGCGCGATCCTCGCCCGCGCCCGAGAACGCGCCCTTCTTGTGGCCGAACAGCTCGCTCTCAACCAGGTTCGGCGGCAGCGCGCCGCAGTTCACGGCCACGAACGGCCCGGCGCGGCCCGAGAGCG
Source organism: Deltaproteobacteria bacterium (assembly GCA_018266095.1). Lineage (GTDB taxonomy): Bacteria > Myxococcota > Myxococcia > Myxococcales > 40CM-4-68-19 > CAIWCD01. Next base: position 368 of record JAFEBC010000502.1, on the reverse strand, counting down.
CATGCAGCGCCCGCGCGGCCACCTCCTTGCCCGCGCCCGTCTCGCCGCCCAGCACGATCGACACGCCCGAGCGCGCGAGCGTGGCCAGGCGCCCATGCTCGGCCTCCGGCGCAGACAGGAGCGTTCCCAGGCCCTCCGCGAGCGGCGGCGCCTCCTCGAGATCGAGATCGGGCGGCCCGTCGTGCCGCCGCGGCACCGCGCTGCGAAAGAGGAAGAACGTGTGCCCCAACTCGAGCACATCGCCGTCGCGCAGCAGGGCCTCGCGCGCGGGCTGACCGTTGAGCCGCGAGCCGTTGGTCGAGCCCAGGTCGGCGAAGCGGAAGCCCTGCGCGGTGCGGCGCAGCGTCGCGTGCCGGCCGCTCATCCAG
>JAFEBC010000501.1 GCA_018266095.1 Deltaproteobacteria bacterium | reverse complement strand
GCAGAAGGCCAAGGTGGACTTGGAGGACGCGCAGCGGGCGTTCGATCGCGAGGCCATCGTGCAGGAGAAGGGCGTCTCGACGCCGCAGGCCAAGGACACGGCCACGGCGCGGCTCAATGGCGCCAAGGCGGCGCTGGGCATCGCGCAGGCGCAGCAGCAGTCGGCCGAGGCGCGCGTGAAGGTGGCGGCGGTGAACCTGGACAACTGCTTCGTGCGGGCGCCGTTCGCGGGGCGCATCACGCAGAAGCTCGCGGACGTGGGCGAGATCGTCTTCGGCGCGGTGGGCGGCGGCTCGGGCGGCAATGGCGGCGTGGCTTCGCTGGCCGATTTCTCCACGCTGATGGTCGAGGCGGACGTGAGCGAGTCGCAGGTGGCCAAGCTGAAGCCGGGGACGCCCACGGAGATCGCGCTCGATGCCTTCGCCGACAAGCGCTACCGCGGCAAAGTCCACGAGATTCGCCCGAAGGTCGACCGCAGCAAGGCCACGGTGACGGTCAAGGTGGCCTTCGTCGACGACACCACGGATGTGCTGCCCGACATGGGCGCGAAGGTGACGTTCCTCGCCAAGGAGCTGGACGCCGATTCGGCGAAAGCGCAGCCCACACCGGCCGTACAGGCGGATGCCGTGGCGACCGCTGGCGAGGGCAAGGTGCTGTGGGTGGTGGGGAGCGAAGGTCAGGTCGAGAGCGTGCCGGTGGTGGTCGGACCGCCGCTGGGTGGCTTGTTGTCGCTCAAGAGCGGGCCCCCGCCCGGAACCAAGGTCGTGCAGCGGCCGCCGCAAGAACTGCGCGCAGGGATGCGCGTCAAGGAGAAGCAGTGACCACGAACGGGAAGTCCATCGTCGAGATCCGCAACCTCCGCAAGGTGTACACGCGCGACCGCCAGGAAGTGGTCGTGCTCGATGGCATCAACCTCGACATCGCCGAAGGGGCGTTCGAGGCGCTGATGGGGCCGTCGGGCTCGGGCAAGTCGACGCTCTTGAACCTCATCGCCGGCATCGACGCGCCCACCGCGGGCACGCTGCGGGTGGCGGGCGAGGACGTGAGCCAGCTCTCCGAAGGCCAGCGCGCGGCGTGGCGGGCGCGGCACATCGGGTTCATCTTCCAGTTCTACAACCTCCTGCCCGTGCTCTCGGCGGAGGAGAACGTGGAGATGCCGCTCCTGCTCACGTCGCTGTCGGGGGCGGAGCGCAAGAAGCGCGTGCACACCGCGCTCGGCCTCGTGGGTCTGTCGGACCGCATGGACCACACGCCCAAGCAGCTCTCGGGCGGTCAGCAGCAGCGCGTGGCCATCGCGCGCGCGCTGGTGGCGGACCCGACCATCATCGTCGCCGACGAGCCCACCGGCGACCTGGACCGCAAGAGCGCCGAGGAGGTGCTGCAGCTCCTCACCACGCTCAACAAGACCATGGGCAAGACCATCGTGATGGTCACGCACGACGCGCACGCGGCCGAGGCGGCCACCGTGCAGCGCCGGCTCGACAAGGGCGTGCTCACGTGACCTTGACCGGCATCGCGCTGCGCAACGCGTACTTGCGCAACGGCACGCGCAGCTTCCTCACCGTGGCGGGCACGGTGATCGCGGCGCTGGCGTTCATCTTCCTGCGCACGGTCTTGTCGGCCTGGTTCGCGCAGAGCGAGGCGTCCGCGTCCGACCGCGTGGTCACGCGCAACGCCATCTCCATCACCTCGCCCTTGCCGCTGGCGTACGCCGAGAAGGTCAAGCAGATCCCCGGGGTCACCAAGGTCACGTACTCGAACTGGTTTCAGGGCGTGTACAAGGACCCGAAGAACTTCTTCGCGCGCTTCGCCACCGAGCCCGAGTCGGCGCTGGACGTGTTCGGCATCCGCTTCGTCCAGGGCAAGCGCGAGGACTTCCTCCACGAGCGGCAGGGCTGCATCGTGGGCACCGAGCTGGCCAAGAAGTACGGGTTCAAGCTCGGCGACATCATCCCCATCCAGGGCGACATCTACCCGGGCGACTGGGCGTTCAAGGTGGTGGGCATCATCGAGGCCGACGACGCGTCGATCTCGAACACGATGTACTTCCAGTGGGCGTACCTGAACGAGGGCCTGCCGGACCGCCGCAAGAACCAGATCGGCATCATCACCACCACGGTGCAGAACCCGAACGACTCGCCGAAGGTGATCAAGGCCATCGACGACCTGTTCGCCAACTCCGACAACGAGACGCACACCGAGACGGAGAAGAGCTTCCGCCTGCCGCTCCTCGCGGGCTCTTCGGTGGTGCTGGACGCGCTGCTGGTCGTGCGCGTGGTCATCCTCGCCATCATGGCGCTCAGCCTCGGCAACACGCTGGCGATGGGCCTGCGCGAGCGCACGAGCGAGCTGGGCGCGATGCGGGCGATCGGCTTCCTCCCCAAGCACATCCTCTCGCTCACGATCTCCGAGGGCACCCTGCTCGGCCTGACCGGCGGCTTGCTCGGTACGCTGCTCGCGGTGCCGTTCCTGAACGGCGTGGGCAAGATCATGAGCCAGATGGGGTTCCTCTCGAACCTCCACTTCCAGCCTGTGACCGGCGTGGTGAGCGTGCTGCTCGCCGGCTTCATCGGGTTCCTCGCGTCGCTCGCGCCTGCGCTGGCGGCCTCGAAGATGGACGTGGTCACCGCGCTGCGGCGGCAGGAATAGGAGCCGGAACGTGATCCCCCTCTCGTACAACATCCGGTCGATCGCGCGGCGGCGGTTCTCGGCGGGCGCGACCATCCTCGGCCTCGCCATGGTGGTGGCCGTGTTCGCGCTGGTGATGATGGCGGCCACGGGCGTGAAGAAGACGCTCAAGGGCACCGGCTCGCCCGCGAACGCGATCTTCCTGCGCAAGGGCGCGACCAGCGAGCTCGTGAGCGCCATCTCGCGCGACGGCGCCAAGACCTTCGCGGCCGATCCCAACGTGGCTCAAGAAGGCGGCAAGGCGGTGGCATCGCCTGAGCTCTACGTCATCGCGCAGGTCGATCGCGTGGACGGCAGCGGGCCGGCCAACGTGGCCTTCCGCGGCTTCACGGCCGACGGCTACAACCTCTTGCGCAAGGACACCGTCAAGGTCGTCCAGGGCCGCCTCCCGCGCGAGGGCACGAGCGAGGTGATGATCGGCAAGGCCGCGCTCGGCCGCTACGTGGGCGCGACCTTGGGCGGCTCGATCAAGAAGGCGCGCCGCGAGTGGCCGGTGGTGGGCGTGTTCGACGCGGACGGCTCGGCGTTCGACAGCGAGATCTGGGTCGACGTGGAGCAGCTCGCGCAGGCGTTCAACCGCACCGGCTTCTACTCGACCATGACGGTGAAGCTGCGCTCGCCGTCGGACTTCCCTGCGCTCAAGGCGGTGGTCGACGCCGACACGCGCTTCCTGGCGGAGGTGAAGCGCGAGGACGACTACTACGAGTCGGTGTCGGGCGGCCTGACCGCGTTCATCACCATCCTCGGCACCATCATCGCCATCTTCTTCAGCTTCGGCGCTACGCTGGGCGCGATGATCACCATGTACGCGCAGGTGGCCTCGCGCGTGCGTGAGATCGGCACGCTGCGCGCCCTCGGCTTCCGGCGGCGCACGGTGCTGCTCTCGTTCATCATCGAGAGCCTGATGCTCTCGCTCGCCGGCGCCGTGGTCGGCTGCGCCTTTGCCAGCCTGTTCGGCCTGGTGAAGTTCACCATGGTGAACTTCGGCACGTTCACGGAGACGCGCTTCCAGCTCTCGTTCGGGCCCAATGTGGCCATCGGCGCGAGCCTCTTCGCCATCTTCATGGGCCTCGTGGGCGGGATCCTGCCGGCGATTCGCGCGGCGCGGATTCCGATCGTGGAGGCGACGAAGGGCTAGCGGCCGCGGTCCCGGGGCGTGGGGCCTTTGGTGGAACGCCGCGTGCCCGGGCGAGGGGGAGGGCGCGCCTCCTGGAGGCCAGCGGCACGACCGGCAGTCGCGTCCGCGACTGCTTGGAGCTCCGTTCAACGTGGGGTGCTGCCGCGCGCTCAAGTCGGCGCGGCCCTCCCCCTCGCCCGGGCACGCTGTGGGATTCGCGGGGACTGGGTGGCCCCACGCCCCGGGCCCGCTCTTGGGACAATGGGACGGGCGCGGGGGCCAGGCGTCGGCCTGCTTGGACCTCTTGGGGGCGGCGTCCAATTGGTGCCGCACGCATCATCGGCGAGAGGGGGTGTCCGGTTGGAGTGGGCACTCTGCTCTTCCCAGTTTTCCCCCTGCCGCATGGCGAGCGGCCCCTGGCGGACAACGGGAACGGCGTGCCGGCCGTTAGTGAGCCAACCGGTTTCGCGACGGCTGACGCTCCGGGCCCCGCGCCCCGGCGCTCGCGCTCAGAGCGGACGGCCGGTTCGGGGGAGGGGTTCGCGCGCAGTTCAGGCGAGGGCGCACCCCACTCCGATGGGAGCACAAGCCGCGGCATCCACGACGATTGGAGCCCCGCACCCACGAGCGGCTCGTCCAGGCCGAAGCCTGCATGTCCGAGCACGGACCCCTCCTCCGAGCCGGCCGGCCGCGGTCATTCCACGTGAGGCCCTTCAGCGTCCCCCCGGGATCGCCTGCGGGCGCGTGAGTCCGCCATTGGCCGCCGCAGGCACGCCGTTCCCGTTGTCCGCGAGGATCTGGTCGATCACCATCAAGCAGTCATGTCCATTCGCCACGTCGCTCGCCCTCGGCGGGACCGGCTCCTGCCAGTCGCGGATGACCACGATCTCGCCCTTGTCGTTGCGGCGCAGCTCGCGCTGGAAGAACGTGTCGTTGACCTGAGCGCCGCGGGTGGGCTTGCAGATCTCCATCGTGAGCTGCGCGACGTGCTCGGTGGGGCCCTCGTCCAGGACGACGAAGAGCGGGTTCAGGGGCTGCTTCTTGGCGATCTTCTTGGCCGCGTCGCGCATGACGACGGTGTTCATGCCCATCTTGCGGCGCGTGATGATGTGGTGCGCGACGAGCTCCATGCGATAGCCGGGCGGCACGGTGAGCGCACCGCTGGCGAGATCGATGTCGACGGTGGCCTCGGCCGCGGCGAGCAGGAGCGGGACCTTGAGGCCGACGTGCTTCATGACCATCCCGTAGAGCCCCCAGCCGCCGGGGACCATGTTGCAGCGGTTGTCGGAGGCCTTGGGGCAGAGCTTGTCGTGGTCCGAGCGGATCCACTTGTAGAAGCGCTCGAGCGAGTCCTTGTCGCCGGTGGCGAGGACGTAGTCGAAGACGCCCATCAGCATGTCGCGGCTGAAGGAGTCGATGGCGTCGCCGTTGCGCGCGTAGATGGGGTTGCGGAAGAAGCGGCCGTCCGCGGTCTGCGAGAGCCTGGCGTCGTTGCAGCGCGCGTGCTCGCCGGAGAGGCAGGAGAGGCCCGCGTACTCGAGCATGTCGCCCTGCTCGCAGCCGAGGGACTGGGCGAGGAAGCCGTTGCAGAGCGGGGCCCAACCGCGGATGGCCTGGCGCAGTTGCAAGAGCTTCTGGCGAGAGGCCGGCGTCAGCGGCTCGGCGCGGACCGCGGGGGCGAGCGAGAGGACGGCGCAGAGCGCGAACAGCGTGGGTCGGGCGAGGTGGGTGCGAGTGCGCATGACCCCCTTGTGAAACATCCGCGCGCGATTCGACATCCTCCCCGTGCACGACGGCAATTGTACGCGCGGGGGTAGTTCCTGCAGCAGCTCAGGAACCTTCGGGCCGCGGGCCGCGTCGTTGCAGGTGGGAGATCGGTCACGCATGTCTCAAGGCACTGACGGTCAAAGCGCGCTACGCTGACCTCGTGAGCGAGGCCAACCAGCCAGCCGTGTTGGGACGCATCTGCCCGAGCTGCGGCGCGGAGCCGACCACCGCGCCTGAGGACGGCCTCTGTCCCAACTGCGGCTGGAAGCTGGTCGAGGTGCGCGCGGCGCAGGACGACCTCATCGGCCAGGTGCTGGACGAGCGCTTCGAGATCCGCGGCAAGCTGGGCCAGGGCGGCATGGGCACGGTGTATCGCGCGCTGCAGCGGTCGGTGAACCGCGAGGTGGCCATCAAGCTCATCGACGCCCGCTACGCGCACGATCCGATGGCGGTGCGGCGCTTCCTGCGCGAGGCGCGGCTGGCGAGCCAGCTCGCGCAGCCCACGACCGTGAGCGTGGTGGACTTCGGGCAGGCCCGCGACGGGCGGCTGTTCCTGGCGATGGAGCTGGTCAAGGGCAAGACGCTCGCGGACGTGGTCGATCACGAGTCGCCCATCCCGGTGGGCCGCGCGGCGCGCATCGGCGTGCAGATGTGCGATGGCCTGGAGGCCGCGCACAAGCTGGGCATCCTGCACCGCGACTTGAAGCCCGCGAACGTGATGCTGCTCGACGATCCGCCGGGGCGGGACCTCATCAAGATCCTCGACTTCGGGCTGGCCAAGTCGCTCAACGAGAAGGAGTCGCGCGCCACCGACGCGGGCTGGGTGATGGGCACGCCGGGCTATGTCGCGCCGGAGCTGATCAAGGGCGCGCCGCACTCGGTGGTGAGCGACCTGTTCGCGGTGGGCGTGATCCTGGGCGAGCTGGTGACGCGGCTGCAGGGCTGGGGAGATCCGGTCACGCGGCAGATCCGCTCCAGCGAGACGCTGCCCGGGTCGCCGATGCTGCGCGCGCCGGAGCAGATGAAGCCCGTCCTGAGCAAGCTGCTCTCGCCCATGCCCGACCGGCGGCCGCAGTCGGCGGCGGAGCTGCGCGCGCTCTTGCTTGCGTTGGTGGACAGCAAGGAGATCGCGGTCACCACCTCGTTTCCGCCGCCTGCGCCGGTGGGGCCGGGCACGCAGAAGGTGCAGGCCGAGACGCCGCGCGACCGGCCGGCGTCGGAGGGCGCGCCCACGCAGGCGCAGGCGGTCAGGCCCGAGGAGAAGCGGCTGCCGTGGCTGGGGCTCGCGCTCCTGCTCACGGTGGTGCTGGGGATCACGGTCGGCATCGTGCGCGTGCGCGCGCGGTACAAGGCCGACCTGGAGGCGCACAAGGCGGCCGACGCCGAGCGGCTGGCCCGCTATGAGGCGCGAAAGGAACCCAAGCTCCTGCCGCAGCCGTTGCCCGCGCCCGCGCAGGTCGCGCAGCAAGCGATCGCGCCGCCGCAGCAGGTGCCCGCGCCGCCCCGGCAGGAGGCGATCGTGCGCGCGCCCCAGCAGACCGCGGGCGAGCCGGAGATGAGCGCAGTGCCCGAGCCGGCGCCTGCGCGCGACGCGGGCGTTCCCAAGACGGTGACCCTGCACCTGAGCACGCGGCCCCCGGGCGCGACGGTGCGCGTGGACGGAGTCCGGCAGGGCTCGACGCCCACGGACCTGGCGGTGACGCGGAGCGTGCCCATCACCATCGAGTTCCTCTTCCGCGACGGGCGCGTGGAGCGGCGCCAGCTCTTGCCGGACCGCGACTCGAACGTGGAGCTGCTCCTGCCCCCGCCGCCGCCGCTGGGTCCGGATGGGCGCCCGCTCCAGTTCGGCCCCGACGGCCAGCCTCCGCCGCTGGGGCCGGATGGCCGCCCGCTGCCGCTCGGACCCGATGGCCGGCCGGTGCGCGAAGGCCTGGGCGGCGAGCCGTAAGTCACGTCCGCGACACTTGAAACGGCCCGGACTCGGGGTTATGTAGCGCTCGCCTCGCCGCGCAAGGCCGCGATGCATTCAGGGTGACCGCGCAAGGCCGTCGCCCAGGAGAACCACCACATGACCACGATGCCCTCTCCCGCCTCCTTCACCTACGGCGCTGGAAAGACCGGACACCTCCATTCGCTCCCCGCGCTCGAGAAGGCCGGCTTCGGCAATCTCTCGCGGCTGCCCGTGTCGATTCGAGTCGTGCTCGAGTCGCTGGTGCGCAACTGCGACGGCAAGCGCGTGCGCGAGCAGGACGTGCGCGCGCTGGCGCAGTGGAAGCCGAACGCCGAGCGCACCGAGGAGATCCCGTTCGTGGTCGCGCGCGTGATCCTGCAGGACTTCACGGGCGTGCCGCTCATCGTGGACCTCGCGGCGATGCGCAGCGCGGTGTCCAAGCTGGGCAAGGACGCGGCGAAGATCGAGCCGCTCGTGCCGGTGGACCTGGTCATCGACCACTCGGTGCAGGTCGACCACGCGAAGACCAATGACGCCATCCAGCTCAACATGGGCCTCGAGTTCGAGCGCAACGGTCCGCGCTACGAGTTCCTCAAGTGGGGCATGCAGGCGTTCAAGACGCTCGCGATCACGCCGCCGGGCATCGGCATCGTGCACCAGGTGAACCTCGAGAAGCTGGCGTCGGGCGTGCTGCAGAAGGACGGCACGTTCTATCCGGACACCCTCGTGGGCACCGACTCGCACACGACGATGATCAACGGCGTCGGCATCGTGGCCTGGGGCGTCGGCGGCATCGAGGCCGAGGCGGCGATGCTTGGCCAGCCCGTGTACTTCCTGACTCCCGATGTCGTCGGCGTGAACCTCAAGGGCGCGCTCAAGCCGGGCGTGACCGCGACGGACCTCGTGCTCACGCTGACGGAGATGCTGCGCAAGGCCAAGGTCGTCGGCAAGTTCGTCGAGTTCTTCGGCGAGGGCACGGCGTCGCTGGCTGTTCCGCACCGCGCGACCATCGCCAACATGGCGCCCGAGTACGGCGCGACCATGGGCTTCTTCCCGGTCGACGAGAAGACGTGTGAGTACCTCTCGGCCACGGGCCGCAGCGCGGAGAGCGTCGACGCCGTGCGCCAGTACTACAAGGCGCAGGGCCTGTTCGGCGTGCCGGCCGCGGGCCAGTGCGACTACTCGCAGACGCTGGAGCTCGACCTCTCGACCGTGGTGCCGAGCGTCGCGGGCCCCAAGCGGCCGCAGGATCGCATCGAGCTCAAGAGCATGAAGCAGAAGTTCGGCGACCTCTTCACCAAGAAGGACGCGACGGGCTACGGCAAGCCCGCCGAGGAATTGGGCAAGAAGTTCGACGAGGCCGGCACGCACGTGGGCCACGGCGACGTGCTCATCGCGGCCATCACGAGCTGCACCAACACCTCGAACCCGAGCGTGATGCTGGCGGCGGGCCTGGTGGCGAAGAAGGCCGTGGAGAAGGGCCTGAAGCCGCACGCGAACGTGAAGTCGTCCTTGGCGCCGGGCTCGCGCGTGGTGACCACGTACCTCGAGAAGACGGGGCTGCAGCCGTACCTCGACCAGGTCGGGTTCAACCTCGTGGGCTATGGCTGCACGACGTGCATCGGCAACTCGGGGCCGCTCGACGCGAACATCGAGCAGAACCTGGTGAAGAACGACATCGTCGCGGCGAGCGTGCTCTCGGGCAACCGCAACTTCGAAGCGCGCGTGCACCAGAGCATCAAGGCGAACTTCCTCATGAGCCCGCCGCTGGTGGTCGCGTTCGCGCTCGCGGGGCGCGTGGACCTGGATGTCGAGAAGGACGCGATCGGCCTCGGCAAGGACGGCGCGCCGGTGTACCTGAAGGACATCTGGCCCACGCCGGCTGAGGTGGACGCGCTCTTGCCGGCCGCGCTCGACGCGCACGACTACAGCGAGAACTACTCGGGCGATCTGGCCAAGCGCAGCAAGGAGTGGACGGCCATCCAGGCGCCCACGGGCCAGACGTACAAGTGGGACGAGAAGTCGACGTACATCGCGCACGCGCCGTGGTTTGAGCCCTTCGACAGCAAGGCCGGGCAGATCACGGAGATCACGGGCGCTCGCGCGATGGCCATCTTCGGCGACTCGGTGACCACCGACCACATCTCGCCCGCGGGCAACATCAAGGCGAGCTCGCCGGCGGGCGTGTGGCTGCAGGCGCACGGCGTGTCGAAGGCGGACTTCAACTCGTACGGCGCGCGGCGCGGCCACCATGACGTGATGGTGCGCGGCACGTTCGCCAACGTGCGCATCAAGAACCTCATGGTGCCGGGCGTCGAGGGCGGCGTGACCAAGCTGCAGCCGGCGGGCACGCAGCTCCCGATCTATGACGCGGCGGTCGAGTACATGAAGACCAACACGCCGACGATCGTGTTCGCGGGCCACGAGTACGGCACCGGCAGCT
>JAFEBC010000500.1 GCA_018266095.1 Deltaproteobacteria bacterium | reverse complement strand
CCCACCAAGCCCACGCCGAAGGCGTCGATCTACCTCGCGCGGCACTTCGGCCTGCTCGGCGTGGAGCTCGGCGGGCTGTGGGCGGGTTCGTCGCGCAACGGGGACGCGTTCCAGATCGCCAACGACGATCAGCTCTCGACGTACACCGATCACGTCCTCTGGAGCGACGACTTCGGCGCCAAGCTCAAGCTCTCGATCGAAACCGGTCGGTACCATTGGTATGCATCGGCGGCGTACATGGGCCTCGTCGCCAACGGCGGGCCCACGCAGGCGATCACGTACACGGGCTGGAGCCTGACTGACTCGGGCTCGGGCAACCAGGCGAACGCGCTCACCGGCCTCGCCGTGAACCTGGGCTCGATCCAGATCGGGCCGAACTTCCTCTGGCAGAAGCCGATCGTGGGCCCCGTCCCCGCGAGCGCCGGGCGGCCGCGCAACGTGCTCGACGATCCCTTCGTGGTGCGCGGGAACCGCGAGCAGGTCGCGGCGGAGTTGATGATCGTCTACGACCCCACGCCGGGCACGTGGATGTGGGCCTGGGACAACGACCTGCGCGAGGACGCGGGCTTCGCGGCCAGCCTGGACCTGAGCTTCCGCCACATGATGACCACGCAGGATTCGGGCATCGGCGTGCAGGCCGACGGCACCTTGTTCGCGTTCAACGGCGCACCGCCGGCGCACGATCTGTTCGAGGCGCGCGCGCGCTTCGTGGGCGCTCCGCTGCCGGGCCTGCGGCTCGTGGGTCATGTGTGGGGCGGGCAGGGCGAGAGCACGGGCTTGGATCCTCGCGTGGTCACCCGTTTCGGGGCCGATGCGCGCGCAGCCTGGAACCAGGTGGCCTTCAGCGCCATGGCCAAGTTCAACGACTGGGGCCCGTACGACTACGACCGCGACTTCAACCTGACGTACCCGCTGCAGCTCATGGGCGATCTCGCGTACACGCTCGGTCCGGCGAAGTGGCTCGGGCTCTTCCAGACGCGCGTCGGGATCCGCGGCACGCTGCGCTATCTGGACAAGTACTCGAACCGCTTCTCGGCGAACCCGGACGATCCCACGCAGCCGGGGCGCGAGTACGAGCTCCGCACGTACCTGAACGTGAGCTTGTAGCGGGCGCGGCGGCTATTTCGCCAGGTGACACGCCGCGGAGTGGCCTGCGCCGAGCTGCACCAGCGCGGGCCGCTCGGTCTCGCAGCGGTCGATGGCGATCGGACAGCGCGGCGCGAAGCGGCACCCCGGCGGCGGCGTGCGCAGGCTCGGCGGCGCGCCCGGGATCGCAGCCAGCTTGGTGGGATCCCCGTGAAGCGACGGAAACGCGCGCAGGAGGGCCTGCGTGTACGGGTGCTTCGGCGCGGTGCGCAGCGCGGGGGCCGGCGCGAGCTCGATGAGCTCACCCGCGTAGAAGATGGCCACGCGATCCGACACCTGCAGCATGCGCGAGAGGTCGTGCGTGATGAAGAGCACCGAGAACGCGCGGGCGCGCTGCAGCTCGAGGAGCTTCTGCAGGATCGCGTGCTCGACCATCACGTCGAGCGCGGTGGTGGGCTCGTCGAGCACCAGGAGCGAGGGCTGCAACAGGAGCGCCTGCGCGATGCCCACGCGTTGCCGCATGCCGCCCGAGAGCTGGTGCGCGTGCTGGTGGCGCAACCCGGGATCGAGGTCGACCAGCCGCAGCACCTCGACGAGGCGCGCGTCCTTCTCGGCGCGCGAGAGCTGCGTGTGCTCGTCGAGCACGTCGCGGAGCTGGGCGCCGATGGTCAGCGTCGGGTGCAGCGATTCGAGCGCGGACTGGAACACCATGGACACGCGCTTCCAGCGCAGCCTGCGCAGCGCCTCGTCGTCCTTCGTGAGCAGGTCCTGGCCCTCGAAGATCACCTGGCCGTGCGTGATCACCGCGGGCGGCGGGAGGATGCGCAGCGCGGCCTGCGCGAAGGTGGACTTGCCGCAGCCGGACTCGCCGGCGATGCCCACGATCTCGCTCGGCCCGACGCTGAGCGAGATGCGATCGACGGCCCGCACCGCGCCCTTGCGCGAGAGGTAGTCGACGCTGAGCGCGCGGATGTCCAAGAGCGGCGCGGCTGGGGGCGCATGCGCGGACGCCTGCGTGCTCGCGTCAGTCACGGGCACCCCCGATGGACGGCGCGATCACCACCGGCGTCGAGCGCGGCACGGGCACGCCAGCGCGCGCGAGGAAGCTGCGGAAGGCGCTCTCCTGCTGCAGCCGCGGATTGCCCAGCTCGTCGAAGCCCGAGTTCAGCATCACCAGCGCGAAGCCGACGAGGGCGATGCAGAGGCCCGTCGGCACGAACGTCCACCAGGCGCCGGTGAGGAGCGCGCTGTCGTTGGTGGCCCAGTACAGGTTCGTGCCCCAGGTGAAGCCCGAGAGGTCGCCCAGGCCGAGGAACTCGAGCCCGACCTGCGCGCCGATGGCGTACACGCTGCTGCCGATGGCCTGCGCGGCGAGGAGGGGCGTGAGGTTGGGCAAGAGCTCGCGCGTGATGATGCGCAGGTGGGACTCGCCGCTGACGATCGACGCGAGCACGAAGTCGCGCTGGCGCAGCGAGAGCGTCTGGGCCCGCAGGACGCGCGCGTTCCAGGCCCAGCCGGTGACGATGAGCACCAGCGCGAGCGTGAGCGGGCCGCTGGGGAGATAGGCCGCGATCACGATCGCGAGCGGCAGGCCCGGCAGCACCAGGAACACGTTCACGACGAGCGAGAGCAGCGCGTCCACGCGGCCGCCGAAGTAGCCGCTGGCGATGCCGAT
>JAFEBC010000004.1 GCA_018266095.1 Deltaproteobacteria bacterium | reverse complement strand
TCCAGACCGAGAAGGACCGCACCGGCGACGAGTACGGCCTCCAGTTGCACTCGCTGTTCCACTACCTCGGGCATGACCTCAAGCAGATCCACGACGTGATCGTGTCGAGCGTCGTGCCGCCCATGGCGTTCCCGCTCGAGCAGATGTGCCTGCGCTTCTTCAACAAGAAGCCCACGTTCGTCGGGCCGGGCGTGAAGACGGGCATGCCGGTGCTCTACGACAACCCGCGCGAGGTGGGCGCGGACCGCATCGTCAACGCGGTGGCGGCGCACGAGCGCTGGCCGCAGGGGCTCATCATCGTCGACTTCGGCACGGCCACCACCTTCGACGCGGTGACGCCCAAGGGCGAATATCTCGGCGGCGCCATCGCGCCCGGCGTGGGCATCTCCATGGAGGCGCTCTTCCAGCGCGCGAGCAAGCTGCCGCGCGTGGCCTTCGAGAAGCCCGAGCGCGTGGTGGGACGCAACACGGTCAGCTCGATGCAGAGCGGCATCGTCTACGGCTACGTGGGCCTCGTCGACGGCATCTGCGAGCGGATGGCCGCGGAGCTCGGCTTCGCCACCAAGGTCGTGGCCACGGGCGGACTCGCGCCGCTGCTCGCCAACGTCTCCAAGCGCATCGACGAGGTCGACGAGATGCTCACCCTCGACGGCCTGCGCATCATCTACGACCGCAACCGCGCCCACACTTGAGAGAGCAGAAGCAGCAGCGATGACCGACGAGACGGACCAGCCCAAGGACGACGTGACGCCGGCGCGGGGTGCCTCACCTGCCGAGCAGGACGCCCTGCGCGCGCTGGTCAAGCGGGTGCCGCGCGAGGGCTCGCAGCCGGTCCCGGTGAACGCCGCGGTGCGCGCGGGTTCGCCGGAGGTGAACGCGCTCATCGAAGAGGGCAGGGCGGTGCTCGAGGCCGATCCCGCCGAGGCGCACGCGAAGTTCGAGCAGGCCTGGCTCAAGGATCGCAACGACGCGCGCGCGCTCAGCCACTACGGGCTCACGCTGGTGCTGGTGGAGAAGGATCGCCACCGCGGAATCAGCTTCTGCGAGCAGGCCGCGCGGCGGGGCGCGCCCGTGTCGGAGCGGCTCATCAACCTCGCGCGCGCGCTGGTGGCCACGCGCAACAAGGAGCAGGCCGTGCGGGCGCTGCGCAAGGCCAGCGAGCTGGCGCCCGATGATCCGCGCGTGAGCCGCGAGTTCGCCGCGCTGGGGCTGCGCCGGTCGCCGCCCATCTCGTTCTTGCCGCGCGACCTGTTCCTCAATCGCTGGCTCGGACGCTTCACCTGGTGGCTCTCTCGCCGCCGCGAATCGCAAGGGAAGGTCATCGCATGAGCGACACGCCCGCAGGCCAGAGCCCGATCGCGCCTGCTGTCCCCGCGGCGGCGCCGGGCGTCCCTCCGGCTGGTGCCCCGGCTGGCGCGGCCCCGGCTGGTGGTGCCCCGGCTGGTGGTGCCCCGGTTGGTTCGGCCGTGCCCGGCGCGCCCGACGCTGCGCCCGCTGGAGAGGCGGCGCCCGCATCCGACGTGTGCCCGCTCCCGCTCGAGGGCCTCTCCGCGAACTTCCGCAAGCACGTCGACCCGAAGGCGCCCGTCCCCCTGCGCATGATGGGCGCCAAGGGCCTCGTGCCCATGGGGCCGAAGGAGATGGCCACCGCGCTGTACATGCTGACCTTCGACGCCGACCCGGGCGTGCGCGAGGCGGCCATCAAGAACGCGACCAGCCTGCCCGACAAGATCGCCTCGTCCGCCCTGCGCGACGAGACGGCCGAGGGCCTGGTGCTCGACTTCTACGCGCGCTCGCTGGCGCACAAGCCCGAATACCTGGAGATGATCGTCCTCAACCAGGGCGCGTCGGACAGCACCGTCGCCGCCGTGGCCGCGCACTCGAACCACGACCGCATCCTCGAGATCATCTCGCAGAACCAGCTTCGCCTCCTGCGCCACGACGGCATCGTGCGCGCGCTCTGCTTGAACTCGGCCACCAAGCCGTCGGTCATCGACAGCGTCACGGACTTCTGCGTCCGCAGCGGCCTCATCCTCAGCGACATCCCCGCCTTCAAGGAGGCCCGCCGGCGCGTGCTCGGTGGCGCCGCCTTCAGCGAGGAGCAGAGCGCCGAAGCGGCCGCCAAGCGCGCGCTCGAGGAGCAGGACGCCGAGGCCAAGCTGATGCAGCTCGGCGCGTTCGGCACGCAAGAGGGTCACGTCAACGAGGAGACCCGCGAGACCGACACGCGCAAGATGTCGATCACGCAGCAGATCATGCGCCTCTCGGTGGCCAAGAAGATCGAGTGGGCCAACAAGAAGGGCAACAAGGAGGTCCGCACCATCCTCCTGCGCGATCCGAACAAGCTGGTGCAGATGGCCGTGGTGCAGAGCCCGCGCATCACCGAGGAGGAGATCAGCAAGCTCTCCTTGAGCCGCGTGCTGCCGCAGGAGGTGCTGATGTACATCTACAACAACCGTCAGCTCACGCGGCACTACAACATCAAGGTGAACCTGGTGAACAACCCCAAGGTCCCGGTGGCCGTGTCGATGCGCTTCCTGTCGCTGCTGCGCGCTGCCGAGCTCAAGGCGCTGGCGAAGAACAAGAACATCCCGAACGCGCTGGCCACCGCGGCGCGCAATCTCTCGGAGAAGAAGAGCCAGTAGGTCCGAGGTTGATCGGAGTGGCGCCTGTTGGGGGTCCAGGGGGAGCGGAGCTCACCCCTTGTGGAGCTCCAGCGAAGCCGTCAGGCGCTCTGCTTCTCGACCGCTTCGCCCAGCTCGCCCTCGAGGCCCGCCGGCACCTCGTCGAGCAATTGCAGCGCGATCTGCAGCGCCTTCTTGGTCTTCTCGCGCAGCTTCTCGTCGCTCTTGATGCGCTGGTAGGCCTTGATGGCGCGCTCCTCGTTCTGCGCCGCCGCCGCCGTGGCCTCCTCCAGCTTGCCGCGCAGCTCGTCGCGCTCCTCGGAGATGAGGTCCTTCTCGCCCGTGAGCGCGGTGACGTCGCCCTGCACCTGCTCGAGCTGCGCCCTGAGCTGCTCGACCTCGCCCTGGGCCTTGGCCGTCTCGCCCTTGGAGGCCGCGAGCTGCTGCTCGAGCTTGTCCATGTCGGCCTTGAAGGTCTCGAGCTCCTCCTTGAGCTGCTCGACCTCGCCCTCGTGCAGGGCCCGCGCGCCCGACAGCTCGGTCTCCAGCTCGCCCGCGCGCGTCTTGTGCCGGTCGATCTCGGTCTCGAGCTCGCCCGCGCGCGCCTTGTGCTGCTCGGCCTCAGAGGACAGGTCCGCGTGCCGGGCCTTGAGCTCGGTGTGCGCCTTGTCGACCGCCTCCAGCTCGGCCACGCGCGCCTTGAGGCCCGGGACCGCCTTGAGCTCCTCGCGCGCCGTGCCCAGCTCGCGCTCGAACTTCTTGGCCGCCGCCGCCAGCGCGTCGGCCCGCTGCTGCAGCGACTTGGCCGCCGCCTCGCGCTTGATCGACTCGTCCTTCAGCGTGGACGCCGTCAGCTCCAGCTCGTTCTGCTGCTCGCGCAGCTCGATGAGCTCCTTGTCCTTGGCGTTCGCCTCCTCCTTGAGCTTGAGGATCTCCTTGTCCTGCCGCGTGCGCTCGCCCTTGAGCTTGATCAGATCCGCGCTCGTGCCGCCGCCCTTCTTGGCGGCCTCCGGCTCGGCCGTGCGCGGGGCCAGCTCGCTCTCCAGCCGCGCGATGGTCTCGGTGTGCGCGTTGGCCTTGGCCTCGAGCTCGGCGTGCACGGCCGGGTCGACGCCTTGGATGATGGGCGCGGTCGCGCTCGCGGCCACCGGCGCGGCCGGCTCCTCGGCGGGCACCTCGTGCATCTCCGGCATGGCCTCGGGCTCGGCGGGGGCCTCCTCGAGCGTCGTCTCGGCCGAGGCGGGGAGGTCGTCCGGCGGCGGCGCGAGGCGCAGGTGCGCGAAGGCCTGCTCGTCGGACTCGGCGGCCACCGGCTCGGGCTTGGGCGCGGGCGTCGGCGCCAGCGAATCGAACGCGGCGTCGAACATCTTGAGCTCGTCGTCGTCCCCGTGCGCGGCCGACTCCTGGACCTGCTCGACCTCCTGGACCTCGTCGACGACGACCGACTCCTCGACCGGCTGCGCCTGCAGCCCTTGCGCTTCGGCCGCCTCAGCATCCGAGAGATGCACCGGCTCGTCGTCGCCCGTGACCAGATCGCCCAGGCCCAAGGGTTCGTCCTCGTCGACGGAGACGATCTCCTCCTCGGCCGCCGGCTCCGCGAGCTGGATCCCGAGCAGGCCCGCCGCCTTCTCGAGCAGCGTCTGCGGCGGGAACGGCTTGATGAGGTACTCCTCGGCGCGCGTCTTTAGCTTCTTGTGCTTCTCGAAGGAATCCGGCGTGGCGTTCGCCGAGGTCAGCACCACCGGGATGCCCTTGAGCGCGTCGTCCTTCTTCAGGCGCGTGCAGAGCATGTAGCCGTTGGTGGGCTGCGCCTCGACGCACACCACGATGAGATCGGGCGGCTCCGCCTTGGCGAGCGACATGCCGTTCTCGCTGTTGGTGGCGGTGGTGGCGGAGAGCCCACGAGCCGCAAAGGCTGCCTGCAAGCCCTGCGCAAAGGATTCGTCGGAGTCGATGAGAAGGATGCGCTTGGACATGGAGTACCGCGAGCGTAGAGCCGCGCCTCACAGGGTGTCAATTTCTAACGGGATGCTGTTTTGCATGTGGGGAAGGTGCGCCAGATTCCCCACTCGCCGTCCGGCGCCCCGCGGCCTCTGTCTTCCCGGCGTCCCACGCACGCAGCGGGCCTCGATCAATGCTAGAGGATCGCCCGTGCGAAACCTCTCCCCGACCGTCGTCGCGCTCCTCGCGCTCTCGCTCTCCGCCTGCATCAACTTCGATCCGCTGCCGTTCGCGCCGGCGTCTCCTGCGGCGAGCCCGGACCCGTCGCTCGACGGGCCGTTCCCGGTCGGCGTGCGCACGGTGACGTTCCTGGACGCCTCACGGCCCAAGAGCGATGGCACGCCGCGCAAGCTCGTCACCGAGATCTGGTACCCGGCCACGCACGACGCGCGCGGGCAGCCCGGGGTCGACTATGACGTGCGCACCTTGCTGACGCCCGAGCAGCAGGCGGCGGTGGCAGGCGGCGCGTTTCCCCTCTTGCACACCTCGGCGGTGCGCGACGCAGAGCCCTCGCACCGGCACGGGCCGTATCCCTTGGTGGTCTTCAGCCACGGCCAGGGCGGCATGCGCTGGCAGTCGACGTACTACACGGTCAAGCTGGCCTCGCACGGGTACATCGTGGTCTCGCCGGATCACGAGGGAGACACGCTGGCGGAGGCGG
>JAFEBC010000049.1 GCA_018266095.1 Deltaproteobacteria bacterium | reverse complement strand
TCACCATCGCCGCGCTCGAAGGCGCGCTGGGGTTCTCGCGCGGCGTGATCACGTACCACTTCGCGGACAAGAACGAGATCGTCGAGGCCGTGCTCACCAGCGCGCTGGCCGAGATCGACGCGCGCACCACGGAGGAGGTGGGCGCCGCCGAATCGCTCGAAGACAAGGTGCGCGCGGTCCTGCGCACGAAGGTCGACGGCTTCCTGCGCAGCGCCGAGGCCACGCGCGTGCTGCTCGCGTTCTGGGGCCGCATGGCCAGCGACGATCGCGCCCGCAAGCTCACCGCGCAGATGTTCGCGGGCTACCGCAAGCAGGGCGCGCAGCTCGCCAAGTGGGTCCTCGGCCCGCTCGCCAAGAAGCGCGCGGACGCGATGGGCACGCTCTTCGTGTCCGTGGTCATCGGCGTGGTGGTGATGGCGATGATCGACCCGGGCGAAGTCGAGGTGCAGGCCGCCATCGACGAGGCCGCGCGCGCGTTCGCTCGTCGTCTAAGCGAAGCCTGAACTGCAACAACAACTGCTTCACAAGGAGGAAGAGAGGAAGGGGTCTGTCCGCGCTTTCGGGGTGAGTCTCCACACGTTCATGCCTGCGTCGTATTGAGCTCGGACCGACAGGGCCAACCCCTTCCTCCCTTCCTCCTTGTGAGGATTTTGTTCTTCATCTTTTCGTTTTGATTCGCCCCCGGATCATCTCTGGCGTAACGTGCGCTCCCTCACTCGGGAGCCGCCATGACGCTCAGCACGCAAGAGATGATCGACCTCTGCAAGAAGCACACGATGTACACGTGGTCGGCCGGCGACGCCGTCGCGCCGCTGCCCATCGCCAAGGCCCAGGGCTGCTGGCTGTGGACGCCCGAGGGCCAGAAGATCCTCGACTTCAACGCGCAGCTCATGAGCGTGCTCATCGGGCACCAGCACCCCAAGGTCATCGCGGCCATGAAGGCGCAGATCGACGAGCTCATCTTCGTCTATCCGCAGACGGCCACGCAGGTCCGCGCGCGCCTCGGCAAGCTGATGAGCGAGGTCGTGCCGGGCGACATCAACTCCTTCTTCTTCACGCTCGGCGGCGCCGAGGCCAACGAGAACGCCATCCGCGCCGCGCGCCTGTTCACGGGACGCCACAAGATCCTGGCGCGCCACCGCAGCTACCACGGCGGCACGTACATGACGCTCGGGCTCACCGGCGATCCGCGCCGCTGGCCGTCGGAGCCGGGCCCCTCGGGCATCGTGCGCGTGATGGATCCGCGGCCGTACAACTTCTCCTTCGGCACCACGGACGAGGAGATCACGGCCAACAACCTCAAGTACCTCGAGGAGGTGATCATGACCGAGGGCGGCCACAACATCGCCGCCATGATCATCGAGACCGTCACGGGCACGAACGGCGTGCTGCCGCCGCCCAAGGGCTACCTGAAGGGCCTCAAGGCGCTGCTCGAGAAGCACGGCATCCTGCTCATCTGCGACGAGGTGATGGCGGGCATGGGCCGCACCGGCAAGTGGATGGCCTTCGAGCACGGCGGGATCGTCCCCGACATCGTCACCATGGCCAAGGGCCTGACCTCGTCGTACTTCCCGCTCGGCGCGATGGGCGTGTCGGACCGCATCGCCGATCACTTCCGCAAGAACGTGTACTGGGGCGGCCTCACGTACAACTCGCACCCGGTGGGCCTCGCGACCGCGGAGGCCGTGATCAAGGTGATGCAGGAGGAGAAGCTGGTCGAGAACGCGGCGCGCCTCGAGGGCCTGATGCGCAGCGAGATGGACCGCCTGCAGAAGAAGCACCCGAGCGTGCTGGAGGGCCGCTGCATCGGCCTCTTCGGCATGATCGACCTGCGCAAGGACTCCAAGAACACGCCGCTCGCGCCCTACAACGGCTCGCACCCGGCGATGAACAAGCTGGCCGCCTTCTTCAAGCAGGAGGGCCTGTTCACGTTCACGCGCTGGAACAACTTCACCTGCAATCCGCCGCTCTGCATCACCGAGGCGGAGATGAAGCACGGCTTCGACATCATCGATCGCGGCCTGGACCTCACCGACGCGGCGTTCGAGGGCTGACGAGGTAGCCTCGGGTGGGAGCGGGTGGACCGCGCTCCCCACCTTGGGGCCGGCGTGGCAGTCCGAAACAGGACACCTCGGGGGATTTCCCGGTGGCAGCAGGTGATTCACCGTAGAACGAACACCCCTGCGACATTCGCCGAGTGATGTTCTGGCGAAACCAGCGTACTCTGATGAGCAGGCTCTCGTGCTCTGAGGAGGGACGCGTTCGGATGCAGACGGCGCCCATCGTGTTTCCAGTGCGGTTCGTGGCGGAGGGCCACGCCGTGCAGACGACCTCGCGAGCGCTCTCGGACGAGGAGATCGACGTGCGCTGCCTGCGGCCGCCCGCCGTGGGTTCGCGCGTGTCGATGGCGCTCTATCTGCCGGGCGTGAGCCAGCCCGAGGTCGCGGTGGGGATCGTCTGCGACGCGCACGAAGAGGTCGAGGGGCCGAGCAAGGCCGGGTTCCGCGCGCGCTTCCTCGCGGTGCACCCGCACGCGCGTGAGCGCATCCTGGCGGTGCTGACCTCCCGCTCGACGCAGCGGGCCCTGCCGCCGCCGCTGGCGCCCGAGCCGCCGCACCAAGAGGTGGCGCGCCGCGAGGACCGTGCGTTCCCGCGCTTCCCGGTCCGGTTCCGCGTGCGCTTCTCCACCGCGTTCGACTTCGTCACCGAGTACGCCGAGAACATCTCCGCGGGCGGCCTCTTCATCGAGACGCTCGACCCGCCCGAGCTGACGCGCGCGGTGTCGGTGGTGCTGGAGTTGCCCGACGGCGGCACGCCCATCTCGGCCATCGCCATCGCCGTGCACCGCGTGACGCTGGAGCGCAGCAAGGTCACCGGAGAGCAGCCCGGCTGCGGTGTGCAGTTCATCGACACCAGCGACGGCTTCCGCGAGCGCATCGACTCCTACATCGAGCAGCTCGTCTCCGCTCCCGCCCAAGTCTGAAGTCGGCTACAGTTTCAGGCCCCATGATCGCGAAGCAGGAGCAGATCTCCTCTCGCCGCACCCGATCGCACACGCTGCCGGTGTGCCTTGCGCTCGGCCTGCTCGCCTGCACCACGCGCTTCCTCCCGCCGACCGCTGCGTTCGACGCGCCCGCCACCGCGCACGTCGGCGTCGCGGTGCAGCTCGACGGCACCAAGAGCGCGCCCGCGCCGCGCGATGGAGAGCCGGCGCCGGTGCTGGCGTTCGCGTGGACGTTCGACGCCAAGCCCGCGGGGAGCACGGCGGCGTTCACCAACGCCAACGCGGTGGCGCCGCGGTTCACGCCCGACGTCGCGGGCGACTACGTGGTCCGGCTGGTGGTGGCCGACTTCGCGCACAAGAGCGCGCCGCTGGTGAAGCTGGTGACGGCGGCGGCCGATTGCGTCCCCCAGGCGCAGATCGCGCTCTCGTCGGCGAGCGTGGCGGCGGGCCAGCCTGTGACCATGACCGCCACCGCGATCTCTCCGTGCGATGGCGCCGCGGGCCACGATCCCATCGCCTCGCTCAAGTGGACGCTCGAGGTGCGGCCCGACGAGAGCCGCGCGCAGCTCGTGGGCGCGGAGCGTCCGCAGGCCTCGCTGACGCCGGATGTGCGCGGTCACTATGAGGTGTCGCTCGTGGCCACCGACGCGCTCGGCAACCACAGCGCTTCGACGTTGCGCGCCTCCATCGACGCGCTCTCTTGTGGAGACAACGCGCCCGTCGCGCGCGCGATCTCCATCCAGCCGCCCGCGCCGCACACGGGCGAGGCGCTCCTGCTCGCGGGGACGGTCACCGACGCAGACACGGCGGCGCCTTGCTCGCTGCAGCGCACCATCACCGATCACTGGCGCATCCTCGGCGCGCCGCTGGGCTCGCACGCGCAGCTCAACTCGGTCACCGCGCGTACCCCCTCGTTCACGGTCGACGTGCCCGGGACGTACTCGCTCTCGCTGACCGCGAGCGATGAGCTGGGCCGCACCTCGGCGCCGGTGACGGCCTCGATCGATGTGTCGACCTGCGGCGCGGGGACGCCGATCGCGCAGATCACCGCGCCCTC
>JAFEBC010000499.1 GCA_018266095.1 Deltaproteobacteria bacterium | reverse complement strand
GGAGGGCACGACCGTCGAGGGCGACACCGAGGTCGGCCCCGACGCCCACGCGAGCTCCCCGGGCCAGCCCGCGCCCGCCAAGCCCGCGTCCGGGGGCAACAAGAGCAGCCTCGTCGGCGACGACGCGGGCGGCGACGGCGACAGCCCCACGAGTGGCGGATCGACTGGCGGCGGATCCAGCGGCGCGGCCGACGAAGGCGGCGGCGTCACCACCCAGTCCGTCACGCTCCCTCTCGCCTACCAATTCGTCGTCACCCTCGACGAAGGCGAGACCACGCTCGCCGCGCAGGAGGGCGCGCGCTTCAAGTGGGCCGGCGACCAGCTCATCATCCAGATCAACGGCAAGAAGCAGCCCATGGATCACGCCGACGGCGCCCTCGTCTGGACCGCGCCCTCGCTCGGCGCCACCACCGCCGACGTCGACGCGTTCGAGCGCACCGTGCAGCCCGACACGCAGGCTGACCTCTCCATCACGAGCGAACCCTCGGTCACGCAGTTCCAGGTGACCAACATCGTCGGCCTCACGCCCGGCGTCACCCGTGTGGTCAAGCTGGCGACGCGCGCGCGCCTCTCCATCTGGGCCTTCAACACCTCCTTCATCGACCCGAGCAAGAGTGACGAATCGCCCAAGGACCACAGCAAGGCCACCGTCGGCCTCAACGACGCTGCCTTGGCCAAGCTGCACGAAGCGAACGTCGACGACTTCTCGCTCGTGCGCACGTGGCAGTTCAAGCCCGGCCACCCCGACGAGCTCGACTGGGGCGTCAACTACCGGCCGCTCAACACCGAGTTCGAGGGTTATCGAAGCGACTACCTGCGCAAGCTCGTCCCCGCGCTGCACGCCATCGACGTGCAGGTGATGGCCGGCTACGAGATCGTCGAGAAAGGAAAGCTCTCGGGTGACCTCGGCAAGGCCTTCAACGCCTGGCTCGCCAAGGCCTCCGACGACGAGATCGGCGCCCACGCGCAGGCCATCGCCGACAAGCTCGACGAGTTCGACCTCGACGGCATCAACTTCGACTTCGAGGTCAATGGCCTCGGCATCGATCCGGCCCACAAGCAGGCCCTCGAGAACCTCTACCGCGAGACGGCGGTGCGCATCGCCCCCAAGGGCCGCGTGGTCAGCTTCGACTGCGCCCCGGACATCACCGACGGCGACAACACCAATTCGTTCATGCAGGTCCAGCCGCTCTCGCTCGCCAACGTGGCCTCGAACGTCATCGCGCGCCCGATGTGCTTCGACGACACGAACTTCACGGGCTTCGACAAGGTGAAGGCCTCGGTCGCCTGCGCCCTGCGCGCCACCAACGACAACAAGGGCTCCGGCCTGCACCCCTCGAAGATCCAGTACGGCATCTGGACCAGCAAGGCCTTCACCGACGACAAGACCACCGAGAAGTGGTTCGACCTCTTCCGTCAGAACCGCGTGGGCGTGGTGCTCTACAACATGGACGACCAGCCCGACATGCTCGGGCACGCCAAGAGGTGGAACGACCTCTTGAACCGCTCGCAGTCGCTGCCCGGCGTGCAGGGCCAGCCGCTGCAATGGCCGCTCAAGAAGGTGCAGAGCTGAGCGCTACCTCCGCGCCGCCGCGTACGCGTCCTTCCACGTCTTCCCCAGCGCGTCCCCATAGTCGAGCAGGAACGCGCGCAGGTCGTCCTTCTTCACGCTGCTCCACGCCGCGCGGTGGATGCGCGCGAGCTCGCTCGCCTGCGCCTGCAGCACGTCCTTCTGGTCCTTCTTGCCCAGCTCGATCACGTCCAGCGACTTCTTCTGCAGCCGGTCGCGCACGAGGAAGTTCGTCTTGCCGATCGTCAAGCCGTACCAATCGTTGGGATACTCCGCGCCCCAGAACGCCGCCTTGAGCGTGCCCAGCCGCTGCCCCGCAGAGAGCGACTTCGTGTGCCGCCCCCACTCGACGCCCGGCCGCGTGGCCTCCTTGAGCTCCAGCAGCGTGCGCGCCTGCCCCGCCTGCGCCAGCACCCAGAAGCGCGCGAGCCCGCCGCTGCCGCCCGACTCCCGCGCGATCGCGGCCACGTCCAGCACGGTCAGGTTCTTCGTGCGCGCGTCGCCCTTGAGCGCCGCCACGATCGCCGACCGCTCTCCCGCCGTCGCCGCCGTCACCTCGGCGCCCACGATCTTGTCGCCCTTGGACGCCTCGTCGAGCCCCTTCTTCGCCACCTTCCCCCAGTCGGGCTCCAGGTTCTTGGGCACGCCCGACGCGCGCGAGGCGTCCTTCACCACGTCCACGTAGCGCTCGACGATGTCCTTCACCAGCCCGTCGTCGCCCGTCGCCAGCTTGAGCGCGATGAAGTAGCGCAGCGCGTCCCACGCCACCGGGCAGTCCCCGGAGTCATCGAGGTCGTTGTAGCCGAACCGCGTCTTGCCCCCGAGCAAGAGGAAGCCGAAGTTCGCCGGGTGCGCATCGCCCACGCACAGCCCCTCCGCGCCGAGCGGCGGCGTCACACCTTTCAGCGACGCGTGATACCCCGCTGGGAACGAGCGGATGAACAGGAGCGGCGACTCGAGCGCGGCCTTCCACTTCGCGTTGAACGCGGCATCGCCGATGGCGGGATTGGTGGCCCGCAGCGCGGCCCGCGTGAGTCCGGGCGCAGCCGTCTTCGCAGCCGCTTGAGCGCCCGCCGAAGGAGCCGCGGCGACTGCGTGCGCGCAGAGCAGGGCGGCGGCGAGAGTGATGACGACCAAGCGAGGCGACGGGCGCTGTGTGACGTTCATGTGACGCAGCTTAGACGCATCCGAGACGATTGTCGTATACGTCGACTTGCGTCGCCTCGCCCTACGCTTGGCCTGTCAGGCCCTCCGCGCGATTCCGCCCGCCATTCTTCGCCACGTAGAGCGCCGCATCCGCGCGCCTCAGCAGCGCATCCAGCGTGTCGCCCTTGCCCAGCTTGCTGAGCCCGCAACTGATGGTCACCGCCTGCCCCGCCAGCGGCCCCGCCGCCACGTGCGCGCACAGCGCCGTCGCCTTCTTGAGCGCGTTGTCAAAGCCCGTCTCCGGCAGCACCACCAGGAACTCCTCGCCGCCCCAGCGCCCCAACATGTCCACGTCGCGTAGCTGCTCGCCGAGCCGTTGCCCGAGCGCCACCAGCACCTCGTCGCCCACCGCGTGCCCCAAGCGGTCGTTCACCGCCTTGAAGTGGTCCACGTCGATGAGGATGAGCGCGAACTCGTGCCCGTACCGCGCGAAGCGCGCCAGCTCCGCCTCGATCACCTCCGTCATCCGCCGCCGATTCGCCAGCTTGGTCAGCTCGTCCGAGTTCGCCAGCCGCGCCAGCTCGTCGGCGGTGAGCTGCGCGAGCTGGAACTTGTGCTGGTAGCTGGAGAAGAAGTAGAGCGCGACGATGAGCAGCGACGACACCATGTGGAGCTGCACCGTGAAGTTCGTCAGCGGAAGATCCCGTCCGCTCACCAGGTGCGGCAGCGTGATCGCCACGAACACGATCAGGATCGCGAGCGACAGCTTGAGGCTCGCGCGGTGCCCCATGAGCGTGAACGCGAACACGTAGATGACGGGGATCCACAGATACAGCGCCTGCAGATCGAGGTTCCCGCCCAGCGCCGGAAAGTAGAGGCGCAAGACGAGGCACCCCGCGCAGACGATCGCCGCGAAGGCGACGCAGATGACGTCGACCACGCGCGCAGGCAGGAGCCGGAACCAGACGGCCGCGAACATGCACGGATGGAAGACGATGTTGAGCCCGAAGACGCCGCGCAGCGCCGGCCCGCTGAGCCCGTTGAGCTCCATGATCGTCCAGCCGGCCGCGCTGCTGAGCCAGCTCAAGGCGAAGATGATGAGCAGCGCCGTGCGCTTCAAGCCGTCCCCGGAGGAGCCCCGGTTCACGC
>JAFEBC010000498.1 GCA_018266095.1 Deltaproteobacteria bacterium | reverse complement strand
GACTTCGTGGCCTACCTCGCGATCCCCAGCCACCTCGAGTCGTTCATGAAGGGCACGCTGGAGCTCAAGGACATCGTCTACTTCCTGAGCATCATCCTCCTCGGCCTCTTCGCCACCCACCGCGCTGTCGAAGCGCACCGCTGGAGCTAGTCCATGTCGACCTCTCAAACCCGCGGCACGTACCGCATGTTGGGCATCGTCGGCGCCGTCCTGCTCGTGTCGGGCCTGAACACGGCGTTCTTCATCACCGGGCGCTTCGGCGACCCGTGGGCGTGGGTGCAGCTCGCGCTCGGCGGGCTCCTGCTCGCGACCTACCTCTTCACCAACCTGAGCAACCTCTCGGATGAGTTCTCGGGGCGCGGCAGCGTCTTCTTCGTGTCCAGCATCGTCAGCGGCGTGGTGCTCGCGGGCGCGCTGGGCGCGGTGAACTACATCGCCTTCAAGAAGCCGAAGACCTGGGACCTCACCAAGGACCAGGTGTTCTCGCTCTCGGACCAGACGGTGAGCCTGCTCAAGGGCCTGCCCTCCGAGGTGCAGGTGCTGGCCTTCGTCGCGCCGTCAGAGCCCGAGTACAACGCGCTCGACAGCCAGTTGCGCCAGTACAAGGAGCACACCGACAAGCTCAAGGTGACGTTCCTGGATCCGGCCAAGCACCTCGAGGAGGTCAAGCAGTACAACATCGCCGCGGGCGGGCCGCGCATCATCGTCAAGGCGGGCGCGAAGGAGAGCCGCACCAAGGATCTCGGCGAGGAGGCGCTCACCAACGCCATCGCCGAGGTGACGCGGGGCGAGGCCAAGAAGGTCTACTTCTCCAAGGGCCACGGCGAGCGCAGCATCACCGACCAGAGCGAGCGCGGCATGAAGCTGTACGTCGACGCGCTCAAGAGCGAGGGCTTCGTCATCGACGAGATCCTCCTCTCCGAGCACAAGGAGATGCCGACGGACTGCAAGGTGCTCCTCATCGTCGGGCCGGTGGCGTCGCTGCAGCAGGGCGAGCTCGCGCTGGTGCAGGCGTGGGTGGAGAAGGGCGGCAAGCTCATCGTCATGATCGATCCCAACCAGTCCTCGGGCCTCGAGGGCCTCCTGGCGACGCTGGGCATCACCGCGGGCAACAACGTCGTCATCGACGCCGACTCGCAGCAGCCGGAGGTGGCGATGGGCACGCAGTACGAGAAGCACCCCATCACCGAGCCGAAGACCTCTGCGTTCGCGATGCCGACGCTGTTCCCGCTCGCGCGCTCGATGAGCAAGGGAGGCCGGGCCGGTCCTTCGAATCCGTGGGAGCTGACCGAGATCGTCAAGACGGGCCAGCGCGCGTGGGGTGAGGTCGATCCCATCCAGGGCAAGGAGATCTCGTTCGACCCGGCCCGCGACCTGAAGGGGCCGGTGCCGATGGTGGTGGTGGGGACCAAGGGCACGGGAGACGCGCAGAGCCGCCTGGTGGCGATCGGCAACTCGGCGTTCGTGGCCAACGGGTTCTTCCGCCTCTACGGCAACAAGGACCTGGCCCTCAACGCGGTGGCCTGGGCCGCGGGCGACGAGGCGAAGATCAGCATCCGCGCCAAGAGCCGCCAGTCGAACCAGCTCTTCCTGTCGGCGGACCAGCAGCACAAGATCTCGATCTTCGCGTTCGATCTGCTGCCGTTCTCGCTGCTGCTCGCGGGCCTGCTCGTGTGGCAGACGCGCAAGAGCCGCTAGAGGGATGCGATGAAGCAAGCACACAAGACGCTGCTGTCGATGGTGGTCTTCGTGGTCGCGGCGCTCGGCCTGGGGCTCCTGGCCGTGCACGTGGGCAAGGACGAAGAGGCGAAGACCGAGGCCAAGGAGAAGGCGCAGAAGCTGTTCGAGATCGACAAGGCCAAGGCGCGCGAGGTGCGCGTGACCAAGGCCGGCGCGCTGGTGGCGGCCCTCAAGCGCGAGGCGCAGGACAAGCCGTGGCGCGTGGTGGAGCCGGTGCAGGTGGACGCGGACGACGCCACCACGGCGGCGATCGTCGACAAGCTGTCGGAGCTCAAGCAGAAGGCCGAGGTAGAGGGGCTCGACGGGAAGGGCGTGGGCCTCGCGGACGAGAAGGCGGCCAAGCTGGTGGTGACGGTGGTCGAGGAGGGCGGCAAGGCCTCCACCCTGTGGTTCGGCGAGGAGAACCCGTTCGACCACTCACTGTACGTGCGCAAGGCGGGCGAGGCGCTGGTGCGGCAGATCAACGCGGGCGACAAGGCGCCGTTCGACAAGACGCTCTTTGACCTGCGCGACAAGAGCGTGGCGCACCTGACGCCGCAGGCCGAGGTCACCGAGCTGTCGGTGACGCCGCCGGTGGCCCTGAAGGGCGCGCTGGTGTCCGGCACGTTCGGCTACGCGGCCAAGAAGGAAGGCACGGCGTGGTCGCTGACGGCGCCAGAGCCGGGTGCGGCGGACGGCTCCGGGATCGAGCGCGTCATCCAACTGGTGAAGAACCTCAAGGGCACCGCCGTGGCGAGCGAGACGGCGACCGAGGCGCAGCTCAAGGAGTACGGCCTCAACGTGCCGAAGTGGACGGTGCAGCTCACGGTCACCTCGGGCAAGGACTCCTTCAAGCGCACGGTGCTGGTGGGCCAGCCGGGTCCGACGGCCGGGAGCATCACGGTCAAGACGTACGCCAAGCGCGACGACAGCCCGGTGGTGTTCGCGGTCGACAACAGCGTGGTGAAGGACCTGGGCAAGGACCTCTTCGAGCTGCAGGCCAAGAACGTGTTCCCGGTGCTCGACCGCGAGGCGGTGCGGACGCTCGTGTACGAGACGCCCGACAAGCCGGCCGTGCGCATCGCGCGCAAGAAGGAGTCGCTGGCGGACGGGGGGCCGGGCGAGGAGACGTTCACCTTGCTCGCGCCCACGCCGGGGCCGACCAAGAAGTACAAGGTGGCGGGGAACCTGACCTCGATCCTGTCGCTGCGGGCGGCGGCGTTCGCGGGGCCGGCGGCCAAGAGCGACACGGAGCGCGCGAAGTTCGGCCTGGAGCCGAAGAAGGCGCGCGTGCTGACGTTGCTGGGCGACAAGGACGCGGTGCTGGCCAAGCTCTGGGTGGGCGCCGAGCACGAGGCACATGTGTACGTGCAGGCGGAGGGCGGGCAGAAGGTCGTCGAGGTGGATCGCGGGATCGTGAACGACTGGACCTGGGCGGCGGACGCGGCGGCAGAGCCACCTGCGCCGGCCGCGGCGTCGACGAGCACGCCGGCCGTCCCGCCGGGGCCCATCCACTTGCCCAAGCCGGGCGAGAAGGTGCCGCTGCCTCCGGTGCTCAAGAAGTAGGGGCGGCCTGACGGCGGCTTGAAGGGGGCGCCGAAGTGTGATCATTCGCTGGACTTTTCGGGCCGAAGGCGCTATTCGCAGCGGTCCTTTCGGAGGTTCTTGATGGCTCGCGTCACCGTTGAAGATTGCCTGCCCCTGGTCGACAACCGCTTCGCGCTCGTGCTGCTCGGCACCAAGCGCGCCCGCCAGCTCATGGCTGGGGCGCGGCCGCTCATCGAGGCCAAGGACAAGCCGCCCGTGCTCGCGCTGCGCGAGATCGCCACCTCGAAGGTCCGCTTCGACCGCTCGGTGCGCGAGGCGCTCGCGGGCAAGTTCGACAACGAGAAGCTGCCCGCCTCGGCCACGCCGGCGCGCCGGTAGCCACAGGTTCATCTCGTCCGACAACAGACGCCCTGGTGCCCTCGCGGGTGCCGGGGCGTCGCCGTTTGGTGCACTTCAGAAATCGTGTGAGACGTGTGGAAGTGCTTGGATTTACACGCGTCCATGCGCGAGGGCGGACAGCTTCTCGCCGCCGCTCAGCCGATACAGCGAGCGCAGCTCCCGCAGGAACGCATCCAGCCTGCCCTGGAGCACGTAGCGCGCCTCCAGCACCTTGGCCGCGGCCGCAGCGACCGCGTTGGCCAGCGCGTACCGCTCGCGCTCCAAGGTCGACAAGCCCTTGCGTAGACTCACCTTTTCAAACAGGCGGCGCCGCAGGGCAGGCGAGTCGGCGCGGCGGCCCTTGGCCCAGAGCTGCAGCACCACGCAGGCGTACTTGTCGACCTCGGCCTGCGCCTCGAGCTCGAGCATGGACACCGGCGCGTCGCGGTCGGCGCGGTGGGAGAGGTAGAGGAAGTGGCTCACGCCCTCGGTGGCCTGGCAGAAGCCGTGGAGGCGGGCGTGCGTCCAGGGGGAATCGGGGGCGGCGGCGAGGTGGGCGAGGACCTCGTTGGAGAGGAAGAGGCCGACGCGCAGCTCGCCCAGGGAGACCTCGGCGGCAGGCTCGGAAATCGTGTGAGACCTGTCAGAAAGCGTCTGAGACTTGTCAGAAAGCGTCTGAGACCTGGCGCCTTCCAAAATCGTGTGAGACCTGGATTGCGCCGTATTCACAACAGGTTGCGAAACAAGAAGCGCCTCGTCCGGGCTCGCACCTGGCGCCAGCGCGTCACGCCCCGCCTCATCCACCAAGAAGTCCCCGACGGGCTCGGCCTCGACCCCGTTGACCGACATGAGGAGCCGCTGGAGCTGCGCGAGCGCCTCGTGGGCCCGCGGCGGCGTGCTCACGACAGGAGCCTGCCGCTGGGGACGACGACGGGCGCGAGGACGCCTTGGTCGCGCAACAGGCCAGCGAGGCGCTGCGAGCCGGTGCGCAGGAAGCGATCGTAGAGGCGCACGAGGCCGCGGTCGGTGCAGACGCGGGTGCGCTCGCTGACTTCGTTGAGCAGGTCGACGAGCTGGCCGAACTTGGCCGACAGCTCGGAGAACACGCTCTTCTTGCTGCCGCCGGTGCGGGCCACGGCGCCGCCGACCGCGTCGTAGGCCCGCTCGCCCATGGCGATGTAGTAGTCGACGCTCGGGCTGCGCTGGTCGAGCCACTCGGCGAAGAAGCCGCTCACGAAGAGGCTCTGGTCGCCGAGCTTGCGCAGGAGCTGCACGCGGGCGGGGCCCTGCTCGTCGAGCGCGTCCTTGAGGAGGAAGGCGAGGGGCCGCTGCTGGAGCTGGCCGGAGTCGTCGCGGGAGAAGAGCTCGTCGGAGGTGGCGAAGGCGGCGAGGAGGCGGACGACGTAGCCCTGGGTCTCTGTGTCGACGCGGACGTGGAGCCGGTCGATGGCGAGGTCGAGCTGGCCCTTGAAGAACTCTTGCACGCTCTCGCGGGAGAGCAGGGGGCCTTCCTCCAGACGCGGTGCGTCGTCCACGGTCGAGCTCCTTCAGGACCCGTGAGGTCGCCGAGGCGGGAGCGCCCGGCAGTGCGGGTCCACGTGCAAAAGCGTGACAGGGGTGCAACGGGAGCACAAGTCTTGCGCCGAGCCGTGGACCTGTGTTCCCATCGTGATCCCTCGCGAAAACGAGGGTCGAGGGGGCCTCGTTCTCATCGGTTTGATGTTCTTGGTTGACTTGACCCAAGGTCGATCGTAGAAGCCCGTCCCTCTGCGGATCCCATCGACGCAGGGTGTTGTGAACTTAAGGGCCTGTAGCTCAGCTGGGAGAGCGCTAGAATCGCACTCTAGAGGTCTCCGGTTCGATCCCGGACAGGTCCACCAAGCTTTCTCTCGCGGGTCGGCGTGAAAACGTCGGCCCGCGGTGCGTTTCGGGGGGCCCCACGGGTTCGAGTCCCGTCCGCCCATCGCGCGAGGCGCGGCAGTTCGCCCTGGCGTCCTCACTGGCTTCGAGCGCGGGATGTTGCTAGGAAGCCCGACCCATGAAGACCTCTCTCGTCCTGGCCGTGGCCGTTTGTGCGCTGGCGCCCGCTCTGCGCGCCGAGACCCTCACTGGCACCGTGGAGCTCACTGGCACCCCGCCGGTGATGCAGAGGCTCAAGCGCGAGGCCGATCCGGTCTGCGGCAAGGTGCAGATGAACGACGAGTCCGTGCTGCTCAAGGACAAGAAGCTCGCCAACGTGTGGGTGCACGTGGTGGCGGGCGCGCCCGACGCGGCGCCGCCGGCGGACCAGGTGACGATCGACCAGAAGGACTGCATGTACCGTCCCCGCATCGTGACGGCGGTGGTGGGCCAGACCGTGCTGGCGAAGACGAGCGACCCGACGCTGCACAACGTGCACGCGCGCCTGGGCACCGAGACGGTGTTCAACAAGGGCATGCCGAACCAGAACAGCAAGCCGGTCGAGTACAAGGCGGACAGGCCGGGTGTGGTGTCGCTCAAGTGCGACGTGCACCCGTGGATGCGCGGGTTCATCGGCGTGAACAAGAACGGGTATCAGGCCATCTCGGGCGAGGGCGGGGAGTTCAAGATCGACGGGCTCGCGCCGGGCAAGTACACGCTCGAGGCGTGGCACGAGAAGTTCGGCGTGAAGACGCAGGACGTGACCATCGAGAAGGGCAAGGCTGCGTCGGTGAAGTTCACGTTCGACTCCAGCGACAAGCCGGCGCAGTAGGTCGCGGAGCCCCTGGTGACGCGGAACCTGCCAGCTTGGGTGCGGCCGCTCGCGCTTGCGGGTGCGGCGCTGACGGTCGTGCTCATCGGCTTCGGCGGGATGGTCACGAACACGGACAACGGGCTCGCGTGTCCGGACTGGCCGACGTGCTTTGGCGAGCCGTTCCCGAAGCTCGTGGGCGGGGTGCTGATGGAGCACGGGCACCGCTATGTGGCGACTGCCGTGGGCTTCATCTGCGTGCTGCTCGTGGGCGCGACGCTGTGGGCGGCGGACCAGGCGAAGCTCATCGCGTGGTCGCTGGCGGTGAGCATGCCGCTCGTGTTGGGCGGGTCGACGGCGGCGGCGGTGGTGAAGCACCGGACGAACGCGCTGCCGCTCGTGCCGTCGCTGCTCTGCCTCGCGGGGTATGCGATCGGGTTGTACGTGATCGCGCAGGCGCCGCGGGTGGGACGCATCGCGCAGGCGCTGCTCTTGCTCGTGATGACGCAGGGGATCTTCGGCGGCGCGACGGTGATCTACAAGCTGCCGGTGACGGTGCTGGTGCTGCATCTGGCGACGTCGATGATCGTGCTGGCGGCGTTCGTGATGCTCTGGTCGGCGCTGGGCGAGGACGCGCAGCGTGACGGCGTGGCGCAGGTGGTGCGCGTGCAGGTGTCCCCGGGCGAACGCGCGCTGGTGCTGGCGGCGAGCGGGCTTGTGTATCTGCAGCTCGTCCTCGGCGCGGCCGTGCGGCACACGGGCGCGGGGCTCATCTGCACGGACCTGCCGCTCTGTCGCGGGGCCGTGTGGCCGACGAACGTGCATCCGGCGGTGCACCTGCACATGCTGCACCGCGCGCTGGGGCTGACGCTCTTGGTGCTGCTGACGTGGCTCGCGGTGCGGCTGTGGACGCGGCTCTCGCAGGCGGGCGGTGCGTCGATGCTGGCGGTGCGCGCGCTGCCGCTCTTGGTGCTGGCGCAGGTGACGCTGGGCGTGCTGACGATCTGGACGCTCAAGGAGTTGTTCACGGTCACGGGGCACCTGGTCGTGGGCGCGCTGGTGTGGGCGGCGTGCGTGACGCTCTCGGTGCGCGTGCGCGGCGTGGCTCATGTGGCTGCGCAAGGCGTGGCGGAAGCGGCGGCGGCACCTGCGTCGATCGAGGCTCGCGGTGTCTGAGTCCGTGGCGGCGCAGCCGAACATCGCGCGCGAGATGGTGCAGCTCGCCAAGCCGCGCATCACGGCGCTCGTGGTCTTCACGACGGCGTGCGGCCTGTGGTTCGCGCCGCGCTCGCTCGGCTGGCGCGGGAATCTGCTGACGCTCGTCGGCACCGTGCTGGTGGTGGCCGCGGCCAACGCGCTGAACATGTACCTGGAGCGCGACACGGACGCGCTGATGTCGCGCACCAAGAATCGCCCGCTGCCGGCGGGGCGGCTCGCGCCCTCGGTGGCGCTGAAGTTCGGCCTCGTGCTGGCGGCGATCTCGGTGCCGCTGTTGACCTTCGCGGTGGGCCCGTTGCCGGGGCTGCTTGCGAGCGTGGCGCTGGTGTCGTACGTGCTGCTCTACACGCCGATGAAGCGGCGCTCGACCGCGTCGCTCCTGGTGGGCGCGATTCCGGGCGCGATCCCGCCCGTGATCGGCTGGACGGCGGCGATGGGCAAGCTGGAGCTGCCCGCGGCGCTCTTGTTCGCGCTCATGTTCCTCTGGCAGGTGCCGCACTTTCTGGCCATCACGCTGTTTCGCGCTGAGGAGTACGCGCGCGCGGGGCTCGTCGTCGCGCCGAACGAGCCTGGCGGCGAGCGGACGGCGCGGGCGGACATCGTGCGCTACACGGTGGCGCTGTGGGGGACGAGCCTGCTCTTCGTGCCGATCGGCGCGGCGGGGAAGGTGTACTTCGCGGTCGCGATCGTGAGCGGCGCGGCGTTCACGGGGCTGGGGCTCGTGGGGCTCAAGCGCGGGAGCGGGCCGAAGTGGGCGAAGCAGTTGTTCCTCTTGTCGCTCGTGTACATCACGGCGGTGATGGCGGCGCTGGTGCTCGATCGCGGGACCTAGTCCGAGCTCGACGCCCCGCCGCCGCCCGAATCCCCGCCGCCGCCGCCGCCGAAGCTGTCGCCGCCGCCCGAGTCGCCGCCCCAACTTCCGCCCGAGTCACCGCTGTCGTAGCCGCCGCCAGAGCCGCCGTAGCCAACGCTGGTCGAGACCTCCTTGCGCGGGATGAGCTCGTCTTCGTCCTCCTTGTAGCCGCACTTGTTGCAGCGCTTGTGGACCACCGCGAGCCCGGACTTGTAGTAGGTCGGCTCGGTGAGGACGACGCGGGTGATGGCGACCCAACCCACGTTGCACTTGGGGCAGCGGCGGGCGCGGATGCTGCTCCAGGCGGCGGCGTTCCCGGCGATGCCGATGAGGAACGCGACCCAGCCGCCGAAGCCGCCGAAGATGAAGAGCGCGGCGAGCGAGGCGGCAGCGGCGCTGGCGAAGACGAGGGCGTGCGGCGTGCCCGGGAAGCGGCGCTGCGAGGCGCTGTACAGCAAGAGCACGAGGGTGCCGCCGAGGAAGAGGACGACCCAGCCGAGCGCGCCCAGGCTCTCGGGATCGCGCGCGGCCGGCACGGCGCGGGTGGCGCCCGGCTCAGGGGTGATGGGGGCGCCCTCGGTGCCGTCCGAGGCGTCGGCGACCAGGATGTCGTCGATGGCGCGGGCGAGGGCCACGGCGGCGGGGCCGTATTGGTCTTGCTTCAAGAGCGGGCTCGCGAGCGTGCGCAGGAGGTTCCCGAGCTTGCCGTCGTTCAGGGCGCCCTCGACGCCGTAGCCGACGTGGATGCGCGAGCGCTTGTGGCCGGGCGGGCCGGGGACGAAGACGATGAGGACGCCGTCGCTGCGCTGCTTGTTGTGGCCCAGGCCCCACTTCACGAAGATGGCCTGCGCGGCGTCCTCGATGGTCTCGTCGCCGAGCGTGGGCAGGGTGACGACGGCCAGTTGGGCGATGCCGGTGCGGTCGAGCTTGGACGAGATGGCGCGCAGCTCTCGGACGGAGTCGGCGTCGAGGACGTGGGCGGCGTCGACCACGTAGCCGTCGAACTTGGGGATGGGGATGTCGGCGCGCGCGGCGAGCCCGAGGCAGAGGGACGCGAGCGCGCACCAGAGCGCGGTGCGGGTGCGGCCGTGGCGGGCGCGGGACATGCGCGTCAGTGTAACGCCAATGGCGCTTCGTGCGTGGCTCACGAGGCTTCAACGCGCCTCGGCCTCTGAGTGTTTCAATCTGCCGGCTTGGCCTCGATCGGGGCTGTCGCCGGAGCCGCGGGCGGTGACGCTCCAGGCGAAGGAGCCGGCGGGGCGGCGGACCCGGCGGTCTTCTCTGCCCGGGGCGGCGCCTTGCGCCACAGGCCGCCCTCCGAGAACCCGCCCCACGCCCACGGCAGCCAGCGCAACAAGGACGACGCGAGCCACAGCGCCCACACCAGCATCGCCAGCTTGTAGACGATGAGCGGCACCGAGAGGACCCACGCGCCGGGCAAGAGCTGCGGCGTGCGGTCGCTGAACCAGCGCAGGCGCGAGGCGTCCGAGCCGTTGCCCTCGATCTGCATGTCGGGCGCGCCCAACAGGCCGCGGTGGATGCTCTCGAAGAGGATGAGCGCGGAGGCGATGGTCAGGCCGACCAGCACGAGCTGCGTGAGGTTGAACGCGGCGCGGCCCGCGATCGTCTGGCCGTGGGCGCGGCGCAGGCCCAGCGCGATGAGCCAGGCCGCCACGATGGCCGCGGGCACGATCTCGACCTGCGACAGGCCGATGGCGAGCAGGAACCACTGCAGCGTGGTCACCGGCACGTTGGGCACCCGCGAGAGTGCGAAGGCCGCGAGCAGCATGGCGACGAGGAAGCTCCAGAAGAGCACCGCGGGGCCGAGGTGCGGGCCGCCGAGCAAGAGCGTCCAGCGGCTCGTGGGCAGGCGCACCTCGACGCTCGCGTTCACGGTGGCAAGTCCGAGCTCGGGGCGCGGCGTGTGGAAGAGGATCGACAGGCCCGTGGGCTCGCGCCAGGTGAACGTCAGGCGGTGCTCGCCGGGCGGCACGGTGATGGTGGCCTTGCGGCCCTCCTGGCGCAGCGGCTGCTCCACGCGGTCGAGCGCGAGTGATTGCACGGTGGCGCCATCGGGCAACGTCACCGTGAACGGCGCGCCGCGGGAGCTGGAGAGGGCCAGCTCGAGCGCGGCGTCGAGCGAGCGCGCGCCCGGCGTGATGACGAGGTGGCTCGACTGCACCGTGAGCGACTGTCCAGGCACGGCCGCGGGGCGCGTGATCGCGAGCGACAGCTTCTCGCCCGGATACGGATGGAACTCGCGCGGGCGGCCCTCGGTGGCGGGCAAGAGGATGGGCGCGAGGCCGCTCACGTCGACGTGCCAGATGGGCGAGACCACGAGCGTCCAGGCCTCCGTCCAGGGCGCGCCGGCCGCGGCGGTCAGCGTCAGCGAGGGCGCCTCGGCGAGTGACGAGTGCCACTCGACCGAGCCCGTGTGCGGCGTGAGCGTGACGATGGCCTTGCCCTTCTCG
>JAFEBC010000497.1 GCA_018266095.1 Deltaproteobacteria bacterium | reverse complement strand
GAGAGCTCGTACGGTCCTCTGTGCGCCGTGCGCCAGCGCGCCTCCGCCGTGTCGTCCTCCACGCGCGCCGCCGCCGCATACGCCGACGCGCGCGCCCACTTGAGCTCGCGCCCCGCCGTCGCAGACTTCTCCAGATACGCCTGCGCCAGGTTGCGCCGCGCCTCCTTGTTCTCGAGCCAGATGCGCACCGCGAAGCCCGCCGTGAGCAGCAGGATCACCAGCGCCGAGAGCGCGAACGTGCGGTTCTTGCGCAGCCAGCGATACCCCGCCTGCCACACGCGCTCCTTGTAGACCGACACCTTCTGCCCGAGCCGCCACGCCTCCACGTCGTCGAGCAGCGACTTCACGTCGCGCGTGCGCTTGCTCTTCTCACGCGTGAGCGCGGCCTCGGCGATCGCGGCCAGCTCCGGCGGCACCTTCTTGGCGAGCGAGGACACCTTGGGCACCGGGTCCTTGGCCACCTGCATCAGCATCTGCATCAGGTTGCGGCCCTGGAACGGCGGGCGCCCGGTGAGGAACTCGAAGAGGATCGCGCCCAGGCTCCACACGTCGCTCTGCTCGTCGACGTCCCTGGTCGAGCCCATCGCCTGCTCGGGGCTCATGTACGCAGGCGTGCCGAGCACGTCGCCCTCCTGCGTGGCGTCCATCTTCTCGGACTCGTCGACCTCGGTCTGCCCGCGCGCCTTGGCGAGGCCCCAGTCGAGCACGACGGTCTCGCCCCACTCGCCCACCATCACGTTGTCGGGCTTGAGATCGCGGTGGATGACGCCGCGCTTGTGCGCGTACGCGATCGCCTGGCACATCGCCACGAAGTGCGACATGAGGCTCAAGCGGTCGCGCAGCGTCTTGCACTCCTTGAGCGCCGCCGTGAGCGTGCGTCCGCGCACGAGCTTCTGCGTGTAGTAGAGGCTCCCGTCCGCGCGGCGGCCCACCTCGTACACGGGCACGATGCTCGGGTGCTCGAGCTGTCCGGTGATGCGCGCCTCGCGCACGAAGCGCGCCGCCATCGCCGTGACCATCTGGTTCGACACGCCGTTGCCCGCGCGCGTGTTCTGACCGAGCAACTGCTTGAACGCGACCTCGCGGCCGACGTGCTGATCGAGCGCGAGCCACACCGACGACTGCCCGCCGCGGCCGAACTCCTTGCGCAAGACGTAGCGCCCCGGGTGCTCGGGCGTGAGGTTCTCCTTGCGCGTGGGGATGGGCGGGAAGTCCTGCGGCGGCGGCCGCACCGGCTCGTGCTGGCCGGTGCCCTTCATGAACTTGGGCGCGTCGGGATCGAACCCATCGTCCTCGTCGGAGCCGTGCGCCTCGAGCTGTCCGCGCGAGAGGGTCGGCTGCTCACCCGAGAGCGCCGCGGCGGCCTGGCGCGCGACCTCGACGGGCACGGCCATGCGCGCGGGCCCCTTGCTGCCCACGGCCTGCTCGAGCGGCACCTCCGGCATCGTGTCCGGCACCTTCGGCGCGTCCTTGCGGGGCGGAGGAGGCGGCGGGCGCGCGGAGAGGAACGCGGTCTTGCCGTCGTTGGAGTCGTCCGGCATGCGAACAGTCCCGCTCCTCGAAGCAAAGTCGCTCGACGTGATGGCGCCCCCCAAGCCGCCTTGGAAACGCCCAGAGTATCGCGGCTGTGCACAGGAGGACACAAGCTGCAAGTCCAGGTTTCAGGGAGAGCGCAAACATCTACTCGCGCGCATTGTTTGTGTGTCAATGACACCGATCGGTCTCGCTCGACCGCCAGCGATCGTTCGCGAGGATCTTGCTCGGGCGGTGAGTCACCGCAGAGACGCCGAAGCGCCGAAGGAGGATCAGGCCTGAACCGAACCTTCTGCGCCTCCGCGGTGAACGATCGGGCGAGCAACACAAACCGATCGGAGCACTCCACATCAGCTCAAAGGAGCGCGCGCGCCGCCTCGATCGCCTCCTGCGAGCCCGCGAGCGCCAGCACGTCGCCCGCCTGCAGCCGCTCGGTGCCCGCCGGCAGGAGGATCTGCGCTCCCCCGCGCGAGATGCCGAGGATGGTCGCGCCCGAGCGCCCGCGCAGGTTGAGCTCCTTGAGCGTGCGGCCCTCGGCGAGCGAGCCCGCCGCGACGGTGTACGGCTGCGGCTCGCCCAGGCCCGGCAGGAGCTGATGCATCTGGCCCAGCGCCTCGGCGTGCGGCTCATCGCCGCCCTGCAGCGAGCTCAACATCTCCACGATGGCGGACGCCCCGGCGCGCGCGTGCTCGTTGAGATCGGACGCGCTCCGCCACAGCCCCACCAGCACCACCACGAGCTGGATGAGCAGCACCAGCACGCCCGCGAACGGCGGCAGCGACGGCTGGGTCAGCGCCAGCACCGGCCCGCCCACGAGCAGCATCAAGCCGAACTGCAGCGCCACCGTGAGCACGCGGCGCGGCGCGGCCCCCGGATCCGCCTTGCCCTCGGCCGCCAGCGGCATCGCGCGCGCGGCCAGGTTCTGCGCGATGCGGAAGGTGAGGCGTTGCTGCGCGTAGAGCAGCGGCAGCGCGACGGCGAGCCCGGCGAAGCGCAGCACCCAGACCCACACGCGCGCGGAGATCGCCAGGTTCTCGTGCAGCCAGGCGGCGCCGGCGGTCTCCAGGCGCGCGCCCGCGATCACGGTGAGGGCGAGCAGCGCGGCGTCGATCACCAGCCAGCGCACGAGGCGGCGCAGCTTGCTGGGCGGCTCCGCGCTGCGCGTGGTGCGCACCTTGTGCAGCCAGCTCGCGTAGAGCGCCGCGAACGTCTGCAGCGGCCGCGGCAGCCGCTGGTCGATGATCTCCGCCGCGCGCCCCGACCACTTCACGAAGGTGGGCGTGGTCAGCGCCGTGATCGCCGAGACGGCGACCGCGATGGGATAGAGCTGCTCGGACACGACGCCCAGCGAGAGGCCCAGGCTGGCGATGACGAAGCTGAACTCGCCGATCTGCGCCATCGAGAAGCCGGCCTGCACGGAGGTGCGCACGCCGTTCCCCGCGAGGAACGAGCCGATGGACACGCCGGCGATCTTGCCCACGATCACGAGCGGCGCGAACACCAGCACCGGCACGCGCGCCTTCCACACCAGCGCGGGGTCGATGAGCATGCCCACCGAGACGAAGAAGATGGCCGCGAACAGATCGCGCACGGGGTGGATGAGCCGCGCGACCTCGTGCTCCTTGCCTGATTCGGCGACGAGCGTGCCCGCGAGGAAGGCGCCGAGCGCGACCGAGTAGCCGCTGTGCTCGGCGATGAGCGCGAGCGTGAAGCAGAAGCCGACCGCGGCGACGAGCGTGGTCTCGGCCTGCCCGAGCCCGACGATCCAGCGGAAGAGGCGCGGCGCGACGAGCAGCCCGAGCAGGATCACCGCGAAGAGGAAGGCCGCGAGCTTCGCCAGCACGATCGCGAGCTCTGCGCCCGAGAGGCGGCCGCCCGCGCCGATCGCCGCCAGCGCGGCGAGCAGGAGGATGGCCATGAGGTCGTCGATCACCATCAGGCTGAGGACGAACTCGCGCTGCGGCCCCTGCACCTTGTTCGAATCGAAGGCCTTGACCACGATGGTCGTCGACGAGCTCGCGATCAGGCCGCCCGCGAAGAGCCGCTCGGTGGGCGGCCAGCCCAACAGCGTGGCCACGCTCGCGCCGAGGAAGAACATCACGCCCACCTCGACGAAGCCCACGAGCCCCGCGTTGGGCGCGATCTGCACCAGCTTGCGCACGCGCAGCTCGAGGCCCACCGAGAACATCAGCAAGATGCCGCCGAGCTCCGAGAGCGTCTGCACGGTCTCTAGATCCGCGGAGAGCTGCGGCAGCATGTGCGGGCCGACCACGAGCCCGGCCAGCAGATAGCCGAGCACGACCGGCCAGCCCAGCCGCTGGAAGATGACCGTGGTGACCGCCGCGACGCCCAGCACCACGGCCAGGTCGTGCAGGAACACGTGCACATCCATGGGGGTGTTCTAGCAGGGAACTGCGCAGTTCCTAGGTGTCCGGCAAAAAGGGAACTGCTTCAACGCGGGGGCGCGGAGACGCGGAGGGTTCCAAGCTCCGCTCGAGGCTTGGTCGCTCCTCGCCAGTCCTTGTCACTGCACCGGACACAAGGCATTCAACAACCAGGATTGCTGTTGCTCGTCTCCGCGTCTCCGCGCCTCCGCGTTGAGGCTTTTGCTTTTCGTTCGCCTACTTCGATTCGTACACGCGCGCCCCGCCCGGCGTGCCGATGAGCGCGTAGTGCTGCTGCACGAACGCGTCGAGCGACGGGAACTTTTCGAGCGGAATCTTGCTCCACCCGTGGATGTCCGCGGGCGCGGTGTCGACCACGAAGCGCGGCCTGCGCGCCTGCAGATCGCGCAGCGCAAGCTCGACGTCGCGCTGCGAGGTGGTGCGCGCCGGATCGAAGTCCGCCGCGAGGTGCAGCGGATCGAAGTTGCCCATCTGCACCGAGGTGTTCGGATAGCGCGTGCCGGGAAGCCGCTGCGCGAGCACGTAGAGCGGCGTGTAGTGGCCCCAGACGAACAG
>JAFEBC010000496.1 GCA_018266095.1 Deltaproteobacteria bacterium | reverse complement strand
GGACACCCACGCCCGGAGTCTTCGCCGCCGGGACACCCACGCCCGGAGTCTTCGCCGCCGCCGGCGCCGCCTTGGCCGCAGGCTGCTTCTGCGCCTTGTCCATCTCCGACGACGCCCACTGCGCGAGGTCCGCGGCCCCGCGCGGCGACTTCTTGCCGAAGAGCTGCTCGCGGATCTCGTCCTGATCCTCCTGCCCCTCGAACGGCAACTTCGCCGCCCCCGGCGCGAGCTTCCCGCCCTTGGCCGCCACCGGCGCGCGCGCGGGCGCCTTCTTCGCCACGGGCGCCGACCCCGGCTTGTTCGG
The DNA here is from genome assembly GCA_018266095.1 of Deltaproteobacteria bacterium. Lineage (GTDB taxonomy): Bacteria > Myxococcota > Myxococcia > Myxococcales > 40CM-4-68-19 > CAIWCD01. The sequence continues at coordinate 8,854 of JAFEBC010000496.1, read as the reverse complement.
GTCCGGATACCCTTGCACGCCCGCCTCGAACTGCCGGTCGCCGTCCTCGAGCGCCAGCTTCTCGTCGTAGGCCGACTTCCGCCCCTGCTTGAGGTCCGCGAGCTTGAAGTGCGCGGTGTTGAACTCCATCGCGCCCTCGCCCTTCTTGCTCGAGGCCGCCTTCTTCTCCGCGTCCAGGTCCGCGAGCCGGAAGTGCGCGGTGTCGAACTCCATCGCGCCTTCGCCCTTCTTGCTCGAGGCCGCCTTCTTCTCCGCCGCGAGGTCCGCGAGCTTGAAGTGCGCGGTGTCGAACTCCATCTTGCGCGCGCCCTTCTCCTCCTCCTCACCCAGCTCCGCGAGGTTGAGCGAGGCGGTGTCGAACTCCTTGAGCCCCTTGCCCTTCTCCTCGCCGCCTCCGTACGCCGACTGGCGCAGCGGCTTGCCGGTCTGCGCCGCCGTGTGGCTCGCGACCGGCTTGATCGCCGCGGCCTTGGGCTTGGGCTTGGCGGCCGCCGCGGCGGGAGGCTTGGGCTTGGCAGCAGGCGCGGCCTCACCTTCACCCGCGCCGGCCTCGAACAGCGCCGCCAACTCCGGCACGTCGACCCCGCGCTGCCACGCCTGCATGCCCGTCTTCCAGCAGTAGCTCTTGCCGGTGATGTCGCCCAGCGTGAAGCGCATCCCGACCTCGGTGCGCGTCAGCGGCCCCGACTCTTTGCCAGCGATCATCACGTACCAGACCGCCGTTTCCCGTCCCATGATGTAAGTCTACAAGGGCTCAATCGGAGATTGGAAGGGCGCAGAGGCCGCGTCGGGTCCCCCTGGTTTCCGCGGCGCGTCAGGCGAGGGGCGGTTCGGGCGTCGCCAGTTCGGGGTGCCTCCGAAGGCCTTTTGGTGCTAGCAGGGGCCTGTGACGTTCGCCCCCCGCGCCCTCTGTACGCGATGCCGCCGCCCGCAGGCCGTGTGCTGGTGCGGCCAGCTCACGCGCCTGGAGAGCCGGATTCACACGGTTTTCCTCCAGCACCCGCGCGAGACGAAGGTCGCCATCGGCACCGCCCGCATGGCGCACCTGTCGCTGCCGAACTCCGAGCTGCACCAGGGCGTCGACTTCCAGGCGCACGCGCGCGTCCGCGAGCTGGCCGCCCAGGAGGGCACCGCGCTCCTCTTCCCGGGCCCGACCTCGATCCTCCCGCACACGCTCGTGGACACCCCGCCCAAGAACCTCATCGTGGTCGACGGCACCTGGGCGCTCGCGGGGAAGATCATCCACGTCAACCCCTTCCTCAAGGCGCTCCCGCGCATCGGCCTCGTCCCGCCGCGGCCCTCGAACTACCGCATCCGCAAGGAGCCCTCCGACGAGTGCGTGTCGACCATCGAGGCCGTCGTGCACGTGCTGGGCGCGCTGGAGGGCGACGAGGCCCGCTTCGAGCCGCTCCTGGCCGCCTTCGACTGGATGATCGACCGCCAGCTCGAGTGGCAGTCCAAGCGCCCCGGGCCGCCGCGCGTGCGCGTCAAGAAGTCCCCGCGCCCGCGCCGCGACTTCCAGCTCCACGAGCTGATGAAGCGCCCCGAGGACGTCGTCGCCCTCTACGGCGAGTCGAACGCGTACCCCATCGAGGCCGGCATGGAGGGCCCCGCCGAGCTCATCCACCTCGCCGCGCTGCGCCCCGCCACCAGCGAGCGCTTCGAGGCCTTCATCCAGCCGCGCCGCCCGCTCGCGCCCAACGCGCCCGTGCACCTCGAGGTGCCGCCCGAGCGGTTCCTGCAGGGCGAGTCGATCACGGACGCGATCGCGCGCTTCGCCCGGTTCATCCGCCCCAACGATCTCTACTGCGGCTGGGGCCCCTACGCCCGCGAGCTGCTGGACACCGAAGGCGGCCCCGAGCGGGCGTTCTCAGACGTTCGCGTCATCACCGCGCGGACCATCAAGCGCCGCCCGGGCGGCGTCGAGCAGGCGATGCGCCTCATGGGCCGGGCGGAGCTGCCCGAGTCGATCGGCGCAGGGCGGGCAGGGAGACGGCTGGCGGCGTTGAACGCGCTGATCAAGTTGCTGATCGAGGGCGAGACGCGGCGGATGCGCGAGGGGTAGCTTCCGTCGGGCCTGTTCCCGCCGCGGCGCGGCGCCAAGCTGCCTCTCGTCGCAGTTCCCAGAGAGCGGCGCCGGGACCGCGGCCACTAGCGAGCCGACCACACCAGCGGATACCGCGCGTCATCGTCCAGCCGGTCGCCCACGCGCATCCGGTGGAACTCCGACAGCGACATCACGTCCCGCTGCCCGTTGAACGTGACCCCGTCCGCCATGAACGAGCAGGCGAAGGCCCGCCGGTCCCGCGCCGTGGTGTTCGGTCCCGCCGAGTGCGCGGTGAGCCCGTGGTGGAACACGATGGTCCCCGCGCGACACGGCACCTGCACTGGCGTCAGGGCGCGCCACTTCGGGTACAGGTCCAGGAGCGCGTCGAACTGCTTGCTGATCTGCGCCTTGCGATCGTACGACGCCGTCAGGTGCGTCCCGGGCAGATAGCTCAGGCACCCGCTCTCCGGCGTGACGTCGTCGAGCGCGATCCACATGGTCAGCGCCCTCGACGAGCTGAACGACCAGAAGGGCGCGTCGAGGTGCCACGCGGTGTAGTGGTCGCCGGGCCGCTTGGTCAGCGCCTGGTCGTGATAGAGGCGCACCGCGTCCACGGAGAGCAACTGCGCGGCGATCTGGCCCAGGCGCGGATCGAGCGCGCACGAGCGCAGCCGCTCGTCCTCGCGGGCCAGCCCGAACACCTGGAGGTACACGCGCGCATAGAACGGATCGCTCGGCGATTGGTTCGTGCCCTCAAAGCCCCACGCGCCCTCGGCCACGAGCTGCCGCCCCACCTGCGCGCCCAACAGCCGCGGGATGAGCGTGCGCACCCGATCGACGACGCCATCGCCGATCGCCGCGCGCAGCGCCAGCTTGAGCGATCGCTTGGCGCGATCGACCGGCGCCGACCTCTCCGCGACCACCTGCAGCCTGCGCGCCTGGGCCTGCGCCGCGGACTCGCGGAAGCGCTCGAGCTCGTCGTTCGACAACAGGCCTTCGACCGGCAGGAACCCATCGCGCTCGAATTGCGACACCTGCGACTGCGTCAGCGGACCTGGCATCGGTTCAAGCAGCCTTTCGCAACAGCTCCAGAGCCGCTTCTACAGAGCGCGCCTGCTGGAAGTTCTCCTGCACGAACGCGAGCGCCGCCTCCCCCGCCGCCGCGTCGTCGAGCAACTGTTGCACCGCTTGTGCCATCGCCCTCGTGTCGCCCGGCGTGAAGCCGCGCCCGCCGCCTCCGCGCGGCAGCCACTCGACGATCCCGCCGTGCAGCGCCGCCGCCACTGGCCGCGCGCGCCGCATCGCCTCGAGGCCGATGAGCCCGAACGGCTCCGGCCAGCGCGACGGCACCAGCGCCACCGACGCGCGATCGTAGAGCGAGGTCACCTGCGCCGGCGGCACGTAGCCGAGGAAGGTCACGCGGCCCGGCGCCACCCTGCGCGCCTGCTGCTCCAGCGCCCCGCGCGAGGGCCCATCGCCCGCGATCTCCAAGGTCGCCTGGGGCAACTGCCGCATCGCCTCGATGGCCAGATCGACGCCCTTGCCGTGCACGAGCTGCGCCGACACCAGCACCCGCTGCGCCAGCGGCCGCGGCACCAGCGCGAGCTCCTCCGCGGGCGGCACCGGATGGATGAACGACACGCGCTCCGCGGGCGCCCCCGCCTCGACGAGCGTCCGCGCCAGATAGCGCGAGCAGGCCACCAGCCGCGCGCGCCGCGAGAGGGCCGCGAGCCTCGCGCGCAGCGAGAAGGGATTCGCCAGCGTCAGCGGCAGCCGACCCGCGCGATCGCGCACCACCACGCACCCGTGCAGCACGCAGGGGACGCCCGGCGGCCGATCGCACGCCTCGCGCGACACGAGCAGCATCCGCGAGGTGCGCACGCAGGTGAGATCGTGATCGTGCACCGCCAGCACCAGCGGGAGATCCCCGAACCGCTCGAGCTCCTCCGGCGCCGCCGCTTTCTGCACCCACACCGCCTCCAGCTCGCTCAGCGCGTGCTTGCTGCCCAAGAGCGCCTTCGAGGTGAACGCGCTCGCGAACGCCTGCGCGTCGCGCCCGATCCGCTCGCCGTGGAGGAGCCGCACCTCGTGTCCGCGCGCCACCAGCGCCCGCGCAAGATCGTGCGCGTGCCGCTCCAGCCCGCCCTGAAAGCCGAGCGTGGGCACCGCGAGGCCGAGCCTCATGCAGCCGCACCGCGCGCCGCGAGCCCCAGCGCCCGGCTCACCAGCGGCGCGAGATCGGTGAGCGCGCGGAGGTCCTCGGGCAGCGGCGCGTCCGAGGCGATCGCCGCCCGCGCCGAGCGCGCATCGAGGTCGTAGCCGTGCATCCCGCGCGCGCGTCCGCCGACAAAGCTGGGCGCGAAGATGACGCCCTCGTCGAGCACGAACAGCGCCGACCCATACGGCGCGCCCTCGATCGCCGCGTTCCGCTCGCGCAGCGCAGACGTGTCGAGCCAGCGGCCCGGCAGCTTGGCGCGCTCGGCCAGCAGCCGCGCCCGCCCGAGCTGCGCGTGGGTGCCCCAGAAGCGCAGCATGGTGCTGTCCACGAACACGCGCGCGTCGAGCTTCGAGGTGAGCTCTCGCGGATCGATGGTGCGCGACACCTCGGCCATGCCGTGATCGCCGACGACGATCGTGAGCACCTCGTGCCCGCCGCGCAGGAGCGCCTCGCGCGCCCGATCGAGCTCGCCCGCGATCCGCCCGCGCACCGCCTGTGCCGCCTGGCCGTCGTTGCCCTCGGCGTGCAGCACGCCGTCCATCTCCGCCGCGTACAGGAACGTCAGCTCCGGCTGCGACCTCGCCAGCGTCTCGTGCACGTGCCGCCAGCGCTCGGCCTCCGGCAACTGCCACGGCGACGCGTACACCGAGAGCCCCGCCTCGCGCGCCTGCGAGAGGAACGTGGGCACGCCGCCGATGTCCTTGGCCGCGAAGAGATCCTCGCGCTCCGGCAGGTCCAGCCACTCGAAGTCCTTGGGCGGCACGCGGTGCAGCGCCACGTAGCCGGTGAGCCCGCGCGCCGAGGCCAGCGCCTGCGCCACCTTGCGGCGGAAGGCTCCGCGCTCGTGCAGCACCCGCGGCAACAGGCCCAGCCACTTGAGCGGCTTGAGGAGCCCGTCGTCGCCCTCGCGCCGCTGCGCGAACAGACACATGCGCCCGTGCTCGCTCGCGTGCGCGCCCGTGAGCACCGTCGCCAGCGCGCCCGACGAGTAGCCGAGCACGCCCGTGAGCGCCCGCCGGTGCGGCACGAACGAGAGCGCGCCGCCGAAGCGCTCGAGCTGCTCCGACCCGAGCGCGTCCACGAAGGCGATGAGCACGCGCCGCGCCATCAGAGGCTCCCTCGCGCGCCGCGCCCGTCCGTGATCGCGCCGGTCCGCATGACGCTAGCCCGCCCTCGCCGCGAGGAGCCGCAGCCGCGCCGTCAGCTCGCTCTTGGTCGCCTTCTCCGGCAGGCCCAGGAGAGCGCAGGCCTCGGCCCGCGCGCCCGGGTCGTGCGGCGCGTACGCCAGCGCCACCGCCACCCGCGCCAGCCGCTCGCGCGGGTGCCCGAGCACCGGGAACAGCGACGCCTCGCGCTTCACCGCCGCCCGCAGCGCCGCCAGCATCGCGCCCAGCGGCCGCACATCCGGCAGCGCCTGGTACACCCGCTTCCTGCTGCGCACGAACGCCAGCACCTCCGCCGGCGCGCCCGCGCGGAACCGCTCGAACGCCAGGTGCCAGCGCTTCGCGTCCTGGCGCACGTCCGCGTACCAAGCGTCCACCGTCTGCCCGCGCGGCACCCAGTCGCCCTTCGACGCGCGCCAGGCCACCGCCTCCGCATAGCGCCGCACCAGCTCGGGCCCGATCGACGGCGCCACCGCCAGCCGCTCCAGCTCCTTCGCGCGCCCGCGCATGGTGGTCACGTAGCGGTCCGCCGCGAGCAGGAGCGCATCGCCGCACGCCAGCACCATCTTGTGCGCGTGCCGGATCATCGTGCCCTCGCCGCCCTCGATGTTCGAGAGCGCGAGGCCCACCGCGCGGTTGGCCAGGAGGCGCCCCGCCTCATCGAGCGGCACCATGCGCGGCTCGATCGGCAGCGCGAACGCCCGCGCGTCCCCGTGCAGCACGCGGTGCCCGCCCTGCGCCACGTCCAGCCAGAACAAGGTCGGCGGCACGCGCCTCAAGAACTTCCGCCCCACGGCCCACACCTCGACGTGCACGCCGATGCGCATGCTCCACTCGAGCGAGAGCAGCTCCAGCTTCTTCCTCCACGCGCGCACGTTGCCCGGCACCACCGCGACGAAATCGAGGTCATTCGAGGGCCCCGGCGCGCCCCCGCGAAGCTGCACGCCGCCTTCCCCGCGCGCATAGCTGCCCACCAGCGCGAGCGATTCGAGCGCAGTGCCCATCGCCTCGCGGATGAGCGTCACCGAATTGGCGATCGCGGCGCCCACGCCCGCCTCGGCGGCCGGATCCTGGCTCAGGGTCCAACGATCCAGTCTCTCCTGTCTCAAATTGAGACGAGATCCGTCTCTTTCTGCGCTGGATCGCGCCAAGAGCCGCCCGGTGAACCGTCCGACCACCTGCGTCGTGCGCACCAGCATGGGTCTTGGACCCAACACTCCGGCCTTGAGGTCCCGCACCAGCGCGCCGGCGAGCGGCCGCAACAATTCCTTCACCGGCGACGGCTTGCCGAGGCGGAAGATGTGCGTGTCCGCGACGCCTTCGCCGCGCCGCCGCTTGAGCTGCCCCGCGAGATCGTAGTCGTGCGAGTGCTCGAATCGCGCCTCGGGCACATAGACCGCGCGCCAGCCCACTGCCGCCGCCCGCCGCGTCCAGTCCGCGTCCTCGGAGAACCTGAGCTTCTCGTCGAAGGGCAGGGCGTCCCAGGCGTCGCGCCGCAGCGCGCTCGCGGCCATCGAGAAGAAGACCCCGTGCGCCATCGGCGGCGGCACCGAGCCGAACGCGCGCGCATAGTCGAGCCGGGTCATCGCGTCCGCCTCGGGCCGCGCCACCTGCCGCGCGAACGTCGCCGCCACGTCCGGCTGCGAGAGCGGCAAGAGGAGCCCCAAGAGCGCCTCCGGCGAGAGCGGCACCGCGTCCGCGTTCACGAACGCCACCACCGGCGACTGCGTCATGCGCATGCCCAGGTTCAGCACCGTCCCCGGCACGTACTCCGAGGGCTCGATGTCGTGCACCTGCACGCCCGCCCGCACCGCCGACTCGCGCGACCCGTCCGTCGAGCGGCAGTCGAGGAAGAGCACCCGCACGCGCAGGCCCTTCTGGGCCGCCAGCGCCTCGAGCGTGCGCGCCGTGTGCGGCATCTCGTTGCGGCAGCGCACCACCACGTCGATGGTCTCGGGAGTGGTCACGCGCTCCTCCGCGCCCGCTCGTCGAGCACCTCGCGGTAGAGGGCGTGCAGCCGCTCGGCCGCCGTGTCCCAGGAGAAGCGCTGCTGCACGAGCGCGTGCCCGCGCGCCGCGGCCGCCTCCCGAAGCTGCGCGTCGCCCAGGAGCACCTGGAGCTGCGCCGCGAACGCCTCCGGCGACCGCTCGGTCAGCGCCACCGCGCCCGCGCCTGGCCCCGTCGCGTCCAGCACGCGCGCCAGGTCCGCCAGCCCGCCCACGCGAGAGAACACGCAGGCCTTCTTCGCCGCCCACGCCTCCAGGACGAGCAGCCCGAACGCCTCGTGCTGCGAGGGCGCCACCATCAGCGTCGCCGCCGCCAGCACGTCCGGCACCTCGTGCGGCGGCAGGTTCCCGAGGAAGTGCACGCGCTCCGCGATCCCCAGCGCCCGCGCCTCCGCCTCGAGCTGCGCCCGATACCCGCGGTCCGTCTCCTGGCCCACGAACACGAGCCGGTGCTGCGCCGCCACCCGCGCGAACGCCCGCAGCGTCAGCAGTTGGTCCTTCTGCACGCAGAGCCGCCCCACCTGCACCACCAGCGGCGCCTCACCCAGCGCAGGCCAGGCCTCGCGCACGTGCGCCGCGTTCCCGCGCGTGAACCGGGCCGCGTCCACGCCGTGGTCCATCCGCACCGCCCGCGCGCCGATGCGCCGCTGCAGGGCCGCGTGCTCGTCGTCGTTGAAGCAGAGCACCCGCGCCGCGTCGTCGATGACCCGCCGCGCGCCGAGCAGGAGCCCGAACGGCTGCCCCAGGTCGATGACGCCCGAGAGCCGCCGCGCCGTGTCCGCCTGCAGGAACGCGCCGCCCGACAGCAGCGGCCCGTGCACCGACACGATGTACGGCCGCTTGGACAGCTTCATCGCCGTGCGCACGCCCCCGCCGATGCGCCCCGTGGTGTGCACGTGCACGAGCGAGAGGCTGCGGTCGCGATAGAGCCGCAGCGGCTCGTCCAGCGACACGAGGTTGCCCGCGTTCTGCACCAGCGCCCGCCGCTGCGCCTTGGGTCCCAGGAACGGGCTGAAGGCCTTGTAGCGGAACAGCGGCACCGCCAGGTTCCCACCCGCGCGAGGCCCCGCCGGCGCGTGCACCTCGCAGTGCACCCCGAGGTCGTTGAGCCGCCGCGTGATCTCCGCGACGTGCGTCTCCGTGCCGCCGAGCTCGTCAGCGTCGTACTTCCGCAGGACGTGCGCGACGGCCAGAGTGTTCATTGGGCAACATACTGGGGGTAGTAGTAGAAGAACCCGCGCGCCACCGACGCCGCGCCGATGAGGGGCGCCAGCCGCGCCAGCACCTCGGTCGCGGTCGCGTACCAGTGGTCGGGCACGAACACCCCGTCGCCGGCCTCCAACAACACGTCGGGCGCGCTCCCGTTGCGCGTGTCGCGGAAGCTCGCGCGGTAGAGCTTGGGGTGCGCGAAGGACCCGCG
>JAFEBC010000495.1 GCA_018266095.1 Deltaproteobacteria bacterium | reverse complement strand
TCACCACCGCGCCGCACTGGAGCGTCAACCAGGCCACCATCGGGACGCACGTCACGCTCGCCTTCGGCATGACCCCTGGAGTGAAGGAGCTCGCGATCTATCTCGAAGGCGACTCGCGGGAGTACGTCGTGTACTACTCGAACACCTGGGACCCGAACGTGACCGAGGCGTCGTTGGACTTCGACACCACCGGCGTGGCGCCGGGCACCTACGGCCTGAACATCGGGCTCAAGACGAACACGCACGGCCAGAACTACAACAGTTGGTTCGCCGACTATCCCAACTTCTCAGACACGAACTTCACGACCTTCCAGCAGGATGAGCGCGGCACGGGGAGCGACTACGTCGTCTCGTCGATCCCGATTCCCATGCTCAACTTGACGGCCGCCCCGTGATCCAACACGCGAGAATCATTGAGTGAATCGAATATCCACGCTCGGCGTTCGCCACAAACGGGCGCCGAGCCTTCAGATCGTGTAGATCCCGATCCACATGCGCATCCTGCCCCTCCTCGCGATCGCGTCTGTCGCCCTGGCCTGTGGCCCGGGGCCGTCGGCGTCGCGCGCGGTGGTGCCGGGGCTCGATCCGCTCTCAGGTGCGCTGTCGTCCGTCGAGGTCGAGCTCCCGGGCTGCGACTTCGCCTCCGTGAAGGGCCCGGCCGCGCAGGTGCTGGTCGGCGGCGCGCTCGAGAACGGCCGCGTCTCGGGGGGCGGTGCTCCCGATTGCCTCTTGCGGCGCACGGCCTCGGGCGCGTTCATCGCCACCTCGGCCCGCTGCAGCTCGTTCCTCGGCGCCTACGCTTCCCTCGAGCACGCGCGGCAGTTCCTGCTCTCCGCGGGGGCCGAAGCGCTCTCGCCTGCGCTGGTGCTGGCCGACCCTTCGCTGCGCAACGAAGAGGCGCCCGCGGGCGTCCGCTATGTGCCCGGCGCCGACTGCTTCACGCTGCTCGCCGGTCCCGCTGGCGCGCGCGTCCCGGCCGCGCTGAATCCGGGCGCCGCAGTCCGCGAACTGGCCCGCCGCCAACTCCGCTCGCTCTTGGAGACGCGCCCCGCCGAGGCCGAGGGCGTGGCCCTGTTCCTGGGCGCCGCCGCCTCGGGAGATCCCGCGTACCTCGCGTCGTCCGAGTCGCAAGGCGACCCGCGCGGCGAGCTCGATCTCGCCCGCCCGCTCCCCTCGAGCGCCAATGCGTCGTCGGTCGTCGCGTCTGCCCTCTGGGCCTGGTCCGAGAGCTCCGGTGACGCGCTCGCCGCCTCGCGCGCAGTCCTGGCCGCCGCCCGCGCCCTGGGCGATCGCGAAGGCCCCGCCCAGCTCCTCTCGCTGGTCGCCGCGCAGCTCGACGGCGCCGAGCGTGATCAGGCCTGCGCCGTCTTCCGCGCGCGCGTGCAGGGAACGATCCCGGCCTGTCCCTAACGAGCTCTCCATGACCACCCACGAGTCGAAGAGCGCGCCGCCGGCAGAGATGCCGAAGCACCTCGTGCAGTTCCTCCTCGGCGGCCAGACCTGTGTCGTTGCCACCTGCGACGCGCACCACCGCCCCATGACCACGCTCATGACCTGGGTGGTCGCCCGCGACCCGCGCACCCTCTCCATCGCCGTCGACACGCGCGGCCGCTCGCTGGCGAATCTCAAGGCAAATCCACATGTTGCCATCGAGGTCCTGGGCGATGACCTGTGCTGGGGCCTGCGCGGCACCGCCGTCGTGGAGAAGGAGTCCATGACCCACGCGCCGTTCCCCTGCGCGCTGGTGGCGGTGCACTTGGAAGAGTGCCGCGACCACGGCGCCCAGGGCGTGAAGTTCTTCGGCCCGCGGTATCACTTCGAGCCGGGGAAGGAACACCGGAGCCAGACCGAGCAGCAGGTGTTCGCCGAGCTGAAGGGAACCGCGCCGACCGTGTAGGTCCGGCCCCGACGGCGGTGCGCGAAACCGCGTTCGCCTCGAGGGATGCCCTGCACCCTCCCATCGAATCTCAGAGCGGGCCCGGGGCGTGAGGCGGGATTGCGCCGACTTGAGCGCGCGGCACACCAAGGCGTAGTCCGGAGCTCCCAGCGCTCGCGGACGCGAGCGCCGGTCGTGCCGCAGGCCTCCTGGAGGCGCAACCCGCCTCACGCCCCGGGCCCGCGGACTTCCACTCGAAGCCCCCAGAGCGCAAACCGGCGAAGCCCCATGTCATTTGAGTGCAAATCATATCGGTCGAATGTCCCAGGCAAAAGGGCTGTTCAACCCACTCAGATCGGTTATCTTCCGCGGCCCTTCGCGATCGAGGGGGCCGCTTAGGAGCGGTTCAAGCTTCATCAGGAGATTTCGATGCCCGGCGTACTGTTGCTCGTGTTGGCGGTGGCTCTCGTCCTCGCGGTCGTGTTCTTCCTGCAGGCGCGCGGCAATGGCGTCGCGCTGCTGGCGGTGCGCAAGGAGCTCGAGGACCTGAAGAAGGCGGGCGAGGGCGACCGCGCCAAGGTGAAGGAGCTGGAGTCCGAGCTCAAGACCAAGGGGCAGCACCTGGTCGAGGCGCGCGAGAAGCTGGCCGACGCGCGCAAGAAGTCGTCGGAGAGCAAGCCCAAGCTGCAGACGCAGTCGCGCGGGGCCCGCGAGGCCGAGCTGGAAGAGGACCTGCAGCACTCGCGGCAGCTCACTGATGAGGCGCACGCGGCCGAGGAGAAGGCGCGCAAGGAGGCCTCTGCGGCGAAGGCGGAGCTGGCCGCTGCGAAGTCTGAGCTCACGCGCGCGCAGGAGAAGGTGCGCGAGCTGTCGGCGCAGGCCGCGGGCAAGCCGGTGGTGGCCGCGGTCGCCGCGGCGCCTGGCGCGCAGGACGAGCTGGTCAAGCGCCTGGAGAACGAGAAGCGCGCGGCCGAGCGCGAGCAGCGTGAGCTGCAGGACGCGCTGCGGGCCGCGAAGGACAAGGAGATGGCGCTCAAGGACGAGATCCGCAAGGCCAAGGGTCGCGCCGACACGAACAACCGCGTGTACCTCGTGACCAAGAGCGACCTCGAGCTGTCGCAGGAGCGCCTGGCGCAGGCCGAGCGCCGCCTGTGGCAGGCCGGCATCACGCTGCCCAAGCCCGAGGCCAAGCCGCGCCCCAAGGCCACCGGCCCCGCGTCCGCGGATCACCCGCGCGTCGCCCCGCCCACGCCCGCCGGCAACCCCGTCGCCACTCCGGCTGTGACCCCCAAGGCCGACCTCGCGCCCGCGCAGCAGAACCTGTCCGTCTCGCAGCCCGCCGAGCCCAAGGCCGAGACCGCCGCCGTGATCGCCGCCGCCGTCGAGAGCGGCCCCCAGGCCGTCGAGCCGCTGCGCCGCCGCGCCAAGGAAGAGCTGAAGAACTAGCTCCGCGCCGCCCCGGCGGGGCGGGACAACGAGACGCAGCAAGCCCCGCGGGCGTTCGAGCGATCGAGCGCCCGCGTTGCTGTTCAGCAGGCCCCCTCGCGCTCGCAGACCGCGGTGCTCCCGGCGCTGCACCACCGGGCAGGAGCGGCTCCCCGGCCGCAGCCTCCACTCCCGGCCCAATCGAAGCAAGAGCGGGACCGGGGCGTGGGGAGGGATTGCGCCCGACTGAGGCGCGGCAGCACCCCACGTCGAACAGCGCTCCCAGCACCTCGCGGACGCGAGGTGCCGTCCCGAGCCGCAGGCCTCCCGGAGGGCGCAACCCTCCCCACGCCCCGGTCTCGCGGAGCTCCAGAAGGAGCGCCAAGGCAACGCGACCGCCCGGGAACCGTACACTCGTACCGTTTTTGTGGTACACTCGTACCGTGATCACCCGCGGACTCGAGCGCAGCCTCACCACCAAGGGACGCCTCGCGCGCCAGCGCATCCTCGCCGCCGCCGAGAAGCTCCTGGCCACGCGCGGCTTCCACGGCACCAGCCTGCGCGATGTGGCCCGGGAGGCGAAGATCCCGCTGGCCACGGCCGTCTATCACTTCGCGCGCAAGGAGCAGCTCTACTCGGCGGTCCTGCAGTCCATCGGCGCGCAGCTCGTGGCCGCGCTCGACGAGGTGGCCAAGGTGCGCGGGCCCGAGGGGCGGCTGGAGCTGTTCGCGCGCGCTCTCATCAACTGGACCGCCGACGAGCCCGAGCGGGTGCGGCTGCTCCTGCGCGAGCTGCTGGACAACCCGGGGCGCGTGGACCAGGCCTCC
>JAFEBC010000494.1 GCA_018266095.1 Deltaproteobacteria bacterium | reverse complement strand
GATCCGCTCGGAACTTGAGGAAGCGCGGCCACCTGTCCCTGCGTCCGAGGTGCTAGAACCCCCGGCCCGTGACGGCCCAGCGCGCGCTCCTCCTCGTCTGCCTCGTGTTCGCCCTGCGCGAGCCGCTCTTGTGGGGCCTGACGCCGCCGCTGCACGCCCCCGACGAGGCCGCGCACTTCGATGTGGTTGAACGTCTGGAGCAGACCCACACGCTGCCGGTGCTGAACCCCGAGTGCGTGCGCGGCGACTACTACAGCGAGGACGCCCGCACGCTCCTGGGCGCGCTGGTGAACCCGGTCGTGTTCCACCCGAGCGTGCCGCTGCCGCCGCTCTCGGACCTGAAGCTCTCGGAGACGCCGGCCGCGCGCTCCGCCAGCGGGTGCAACTACGTCGCCATCTACCCGCCGGTGTACTACGCGCCCGCGGCCCTCGCGGACACCCTGGCCACCCACACGACCTTCCCGCAGCGCCTCGCTGCCGTGCGCGCGAGCGGGCTCGTCTGGGGCCTCCTCGCCGTGGCCTGTGCCCTCCTCTGCGGCCTGCTCTGGCTCTGGGACGCCCGCGGCGGCCTCCTCGTGGGCCTCGCGGTCGCGCTGCAGCCCATGGCCGGCTTCCTCTTCGCCTCAGTGAGCAACGACGGCCCCGTCATGCGGATGCGCCGCCGCCGCCAGCCTCGCCTGGGCCCTGCAGGACCGCGGGCTGCGTCCCTGGTTCGCGCTCGCGGCCGTGTGCGTCCTGGGCGTCCTGAGCAAGCCCAGCTTCACCCTGCTCCTCCCGGGCGTCGCCTGCGCCGCCCTGCTCGCCGCTGACCCGCGCACGCGCTCGGCCTGGCTCCGCGTCGCCGCCACGCTCACGCCCGCGACGCTCGCGCACCTGGCCTGGATGCACCACCTCGGCCCCGCGGTCGGCTCCCGGCTGGGCTCCACCGTGCGCGCTCTCCCGCTCGGCACGTACCTACGCACGCACCTCTTCGTCTCCGAGCGCTGGCTGAACCTCTTCGGCACGCAGCTCTGGCTCGCCTGGGGCTGGGTCGACGTGGTCCTGCGGCCCGGCTGGTATTGGCTCCTGTGGCTCTTCTTCGCCGCGGCCCTCGTCGGCCTCGCGCTGGGCCTGCGCACGTTCGCGCGGCGCGATCGCCTGCTCGTCCTGGCCATCTCCCTGGCCCTCGGCGCGCAAGTCGCCGCCCTGCTCGCGGTCGAGTGGCTCCTCCTGCGCGGCGGTGAAGGCTAGCTCCTCCAAGGCCGCTACTTCCTGCCGCTCTTCGTGGCGCTCACGCTCGTGCTCTTCCTCGGCTTGACCTCGCTCGGCGACCGGCTGCGCCTGCGCATCGACCTGCGCGCCCTCTTCCTCCTGGCGCTCACCGTCTTTGGCGCCGTCGCCTCCCTGCGCTGCGCCACGCGCTACGCCGGCACCGGCCGCTCCGCCCTCGCGCACGCGCACGCCGTCTACGACCTCATGCTCCCCGGCCTGTTCTGGCCCGCGCTGGCGCTGCACCTCGCCGCCCTCGCGCTCGCGCTCTGGCTCGCCGCAAAGGCCCTGCCCATCGCCCGCAAGGCTTGATAAGCGTCACCCATGCGCAAGCTCTTCGTCGCCCTCGCCGGCAACATCGGCGCCGGCAAGACCACCGCCGCCAAGCTCATCTCCACCAAGTTCGGCTTCGAGCTCTTCGACGAGCCCGTGATCGACAACCGGTTCCTCAAGGACTACTACGCCGACATGAAGCGCTGGAGCTTCACGCTGCAGCTCGAGTTCCTCATCAAGCGCGCGCAGCACCACGAGCTCATCCGCACCGTGCCCAAGAGCAGCATCCAGGACCGCACGCTGCTCGAGGACCCGGAGATCTTCGCCAAGTACCTGCACGGCCTCGGGCACATGGACGACCGCGAGCTCGACCTGTACCTCGAGTACTTCCAGCGCCTGAACCGCGACCTGCACCAGCCCGACAAGGTGGTCTATCTGCAGTGCAAGGACCCGGGCGTGCTGCTCGAGCGCATCCAGAAGCGCGGGCGCAAGGAGGAGGCGGCCATCCAGGTCGACTTCCTCGAGGGGCTCGCGGCGTACTACTCGACGTTCCCGCAAGTGGCGCGGCGCAAGTACAAGCTGGACCTGCTCACGCTCGATGTGGCGCGGCTCGACATCCGCAAGGACGAGGGGCGCGAGGAGTTCCTGGACAAGGTGAGCGAGTTCCTGAAGAAGTAGTCCCGCTTGAGGCGCCTGGAATCGCCGCATCTGTCTTGGGGGTCACGTGTCCGAATCCGCCTTCCCCGTCGAAGCCTCTCCCGCGTCCGCGGCGCCGTTCACCGTCGGCGGCGCGCTCAACGAGACGTTCCGCATCTGGACCAACAACCTGGTGACGTTCGCCCTCGTCGGCCTGCCCGGGCTGGCGCTGGCGCTCACCGGGCCCGATCCGATGGCCGTCGTCAATCGGCGCGCAGGCAGGCCGCCGCCGCTGGACAGCTTCGGCCACCTCGCCGCCGTCATCGTCGTCGGCATCCTGGTGCAGGCCGTCTATCCGCTGCTGACGGCCAAGGCCGCGACGGGCGGCAAGGCCACGATCGCCGACGCCATCCCCGCGCTCAGGGCCGCGTTGCCGTTCTTCGTCACCTTGCTCGTGACGTGGATCCTCATCGGGATCGGCACGCTCTTCCTGCTCATCCCGGGCTTCATCCTCGCCCTGCGGTGGGCGCTGGTGGGGCCCGTCGCCATCCTCGAGTCCAATGCGGCGCCGCGCGCCCGCAGCCGCAACCTGTTGCGCGACCACCAGGGCACCTTCATCCTCTTCGGCCTGAGCATGGCCCTCGTCTTCTTGGCCATGTGGGGCGTCTCGATCGGCGTGCGCACGGCGCTGGGACCGCTGGCGGGTCAGGTGGTGATGAGCGCGATCAGCAGCTTCATCTCCGCGCCCATCTTCTCGATCGGCCTGACGGTCGTGTACCTGCAGCTCAAGCGGTTCAAGGAGGGCGGCGACACGGCGGCGCTGGCGCAGGTGTTCCAGTAGGAGCCGGACGGCTCCCGCTGGAGGACCCGCCCCTGCCCTGCGCATGGAGTTCGAGAGCGCGCTCCTCATCCTGGCGGGCCTCATCGCCTTCGTGCTTCCGGGACTCGTCCTGTTCACGCGCTGGTCCGTGGCGACGCAGGTGGCGATCTTCGAACCGGACACGAGGCGCCCGCGCGTGCGCAGCACCGCGCTGACGCACGGAGTGGATGAGCAGGTGTTCATGGTGCTGGCCACTGTGGGCCTCATCGCAGGCGCCGCCAGCGTCCTCATCGTCAGCGGGCTGCCGGGCAGGTTCCTGCGCATGGTGGTCGCCGAGGGCCTGCTCGTCACCTACGCGGCGAGCGTGAGGACCGTCCTCTACGACGAGCTACGCAAGCGAATGGACGGTGAGGCGGACACGGCCGCGAAGGCGTTCGACTAGCTACTTCCCCGGCTTGTCATCCTTGTGCGCCCGGCGCTGCCCCAGGCCCAGCCTGTGCTCGAGGTGCGCCCGCTGCGCCGCGTAGAAGTCGCGCAGGAACCAGAAGTCGTTGGTCACCTGCGTGGTCCAGCCGATGCGCTTCTTGATGCTCTCGGCCACGGTGGTGATGGCCTCCGCGTTCAGCAGGCCGTTGCCCCGGCGCAGCACGGCCTCGAGCGTCTGCAGCTCGAAGGCGCCGTAGTGCGCGAGCTGATCCGAGCTGAACACGTGCGGCTGCCCGCGGCGGAGCTGCGTGCCTGAGCCCAGGTCGTCGAGCAGGAGCACCGCCGGTGAGCGCACGACGAGCGTGCCGCCCACCATGTCCCCCGCGCGCAGGCGGTCCTTGTTCCACCAGGGCAAGAGGAAGACGAGCAGCGCCCACGCGCCCGCGACCCACCCGGCCCAGCCGGGCACGTCAGGCCCGAAGAGCGCCGAGGGCGCGATGATGACGATGAGCGGCACCCAGAACTCGACATCGCGCATGACGTTGCGGGTGACGACCTGGGAGAGCGTGAGCGGCCCGCCGCTGCGATCGATGACGCGGATCTTGGCCCAGCGCTTGCCGGGCGTGGCGCCGCGCGGGCCGGCCTCGAAGACGATGAAGTAGAACGTGCGCGCGAAGAAGAGCCCGACGGTCAGGATGGCGAGCAGGAAGCCGCGCGAGGACGAGCCCTTGCCTTCGTCGCCGCCGAGGTGCGCGAAGATCATGCACAGCACGAGCACCAGGGACGTGAGCTGGATGATGAACTGGTCGAGGAGATGCGCCGACGCGCGCTCGCCCAGCGAAGCCAGCTCGAGGCGCAGCGGCACGCCCTCGGGCGTGGGCAGGGCGCGGGGCGGATCGCCGGCCTTCCCGAAGGGCTGGGGCAGGACGGGCGCGGCGCTCATCGGCGCCCCACGCGGGTGAAGTAGACGCCCCAGGCGAGCGCGGTGCTGGCGGCCACGGCGCAGCGGACGGCGGGGTCGAGCACGGTCTGGCGGAAGACGCCCTCGATGCCGCCGGCGATGCAGAACATGAGCACCACGCCGAGCGCCACCACGCCGGCCTCGCGGCCGCGCAGCTTGAGCGATTCGAGCCGCGTGTGCGGTCCGGCGAAGAGCAGGCCCTGGCCGAGCGAGAAGCCCGCGGCGCAGCAGAGGAGGAGCGCCAGGATCTCGGTCACGCCGTGCGGGAGCACCCAGGCCCAGAAGTCGGGCCCCAGGCCGCGCGCGGTGTAGAGGCCGGAGAAGCCGCCCAGCATGAGGCCGTTGTCGAAGGTGAGCAGGCCCGAGGGCACGCCCGCCGCGAAGCCGAGCGCGAGCGAGAGCAGGCCGACGCCCGTGTTGTGCGTGAAGAGGAAGCTGCCGAAGGCGGTGAGCGCGCCCTTGTCCTCCTTGGGGCTGTAGAGGATCTCGCGCAGCTCCTCCACGGTCGAGCCCGGGTCGCGGCCCTGGGCGACGTTCTCGCTGACGTAGTCGTCGAAGTTCGAGAGGTCGCGCGTGGTCTCGAGGTGCGCGATGGCGGTGCCGAGCACGAACAGGAGCGAGGCCAGCGCGAGCTGCCACTTGAGCGCGCGCACCGCCGACGGGAACTCCCGCGAGAAGAACCGGTCCAGGCCCTCCAGCAGGGACTCGCCGCCGCGGTGGATGGCGCAGTGCGAGCGGGCCGCGAGGTTCTCCAGGTAGTCGAGCAGGTTGCGGTCGAGCGCGATGGCGCGCGCCACCGAGAGCGACGAGAGCGCCGCGCGGTGCAGCGTGGCCAGCCGCCGCAGCTCGCGCACCCGCAGCGACCGCGCGCCCGAGGATTCGAGCGTGCCCAAGAGCTCCTCCAGCGCGCGCCAGGACTCCTCGCGCTCGCGCCGGAAGCGGACGCTGGGGAGCTGGGTCTGGGGCTGCGTGTCGGCCATCTAGATCATCTCCCGGCGCTTGATCTCGAGGTAGCGGTTCAGGAGCTCCACGGACAGCTTCTCGGGCGCCGCGTCCACGAGCAGGGCCCCCGCGCGCTGCAGACGCTTGAGCACGAGCTGGCGGTCGCGCTGCAGCTCGTGCGCCGTCACCGCGCGGTGCAGGTCGTCGATCTCGCTCGGCCGCGCGTCCACGAGCCCGTCCAGGCCCGCGTCGCGCAGCGCCACGAAGAGCACGAGGTGCTTCTTGGTGAGCCGCTCGACGTTCTGCAGCATGAGCTCGGCGGTGATCGAATCGGTGAACTCGGTCAGCAGCACCACCAGCGAGCGCCGCCGCAGCTTGCCGGTGAGCTGCGAGAGGCCGAGCGAGAAGTTCGTCTCCGCCTCCGCCTCGGTGAGCGAGCCGCACAGGCCCTGCACGCGAGGGAACGACGCGAGGCCACCGCGCGGCTCGGCCCAGCAGCGCACGTTCGAATCGAAGGCGAAGAGGCCCACGCGGTCGCCCGAGCGCAGGCCGGCCCATGTGAGCGCGAGCGCGGAGTTGATGGCGTGGTCGAGCCGCGCCACGCCCCCGAGCGGCGGCGACATGAGGCGGCCGGTGTCGAGCGTGACGATGATCTGGTGATTGCGCTCGGCGCGGAACTCACGCACGAGCAGCTTGCGGTGCCGCGCGGACGCCTTCCAGTCGATGGCGCGCCGGTCGTGCCCGGCCTCGAACTCGCGCAGCGCATCGAACTCCGAGCCGTCGCCCTTGAAGCGCTCGACGCGCAGGCCGGTGTCGCCGTCGCGGCTGCCGAAGAACTGCAGCGCCATGCGGCGCACGTGGCGCAGGTTCGCCGTCACTGGCAGCGGACGATCGAGCTCGCGCGTGGTCTCGCGGAAGAGCAGGCCCAAGGGCCCCGTCCAGCGCAGGTGCAGCGCGCGGATCACGCCCGGCCCGCGCCGCTCGGAGACGAGCGGAAACTCGAGCGCGCACGCGGCGTCACGCACGAGCGTCCCGCGCACATCGGGCGCCTCCGCGAGCGGCGCCAGAAGCTCCAGCCGCGCCTCGACCGGCCCCGCGTGCGTGCCCACGCGCACCTTGGCCTGCGCCTTCGACGCCGGTTCGCCCACGAACAACAGCGCCGGCGCCTCGAGCTGCACCGACAGCGCGCTCGCCGCAGGCAACAGCGCCCACTCCAGCCCCAGCGCCAGCGCCGACAGCGCCACGAACACGAGCCACACCAGCCACAGCGCCTCCGACACCAGCGCAGGCAGCAGCGCGAGCGCGATGCCCAGGGCCCCCCACAAGAGCGTGAGCCGGGTCGGACGGATCATCGCGGCGCCGCCACCTCGTCCAGGACCGACTTGAGCGCGGACTCGACCGTGGCGCCCTCGATCTCCGCGCCCGGCGCCAACAGGAGCCGGTGCTGCAGCGCGTGCGGCGCAAGCTCCTTCACGTCGTCCGGCAGCACGTAGTCGCGCCCGCGCAGCACCGCCAGCGAGCGCGCCGCCGTGGCCAGCATGTTGATCGACCGCGGCGATGCCCCCGCCAGGAACTGCGGCCGCTGCCGCGTCTCGCGCACCAGGTCGACCACATAGTCCGCCACCTGCTCCGACAGCTTCACCTCGGCCACGCGCCCGCGCACCTGCTCGAGCCGCGCGAGGTCCGCCACCGCCTCCAGCCCGAACGACTCCAAGGGCGGCATCGCCGTGTGGTGCCCGTGCAGCCGCACCATGCGCCGCTCGTCCTCGCGCTCCGGATAGCCGACCTTGATCTTGAAGAGGAAGCGGTCGAGCTGCGCCTCGGGCAAGGGATACGTCCCCTCCTGCTCCAGCGGGTTCTGCGTCGCCACCACCAGGAAGCCGCGGCCCAGCTCGAAGGTGTGCCCGTCGATGGTCACCGCGCGCTCCTGCATGGCCTGGAGCAGCGAGGCCTGCGTCTTGGGCGGCGTGCGGTTGATCTCGTCCGCCAAGAGCAGCTCGGTGAAGATCGGCCCGCGGCTCAAGACGAACTGGTTCGTCTGGAAGTTGAACTGGTTCGTGCCCAGCACGTCACCGGGCATCAGGTCCGGCGTGAACTGGATGCGGTTGAACGAGAGCTTCAACG
>JAFEBC010000493.1 GCA_018266095.1 Deltaproteobacteria bacterium | reverse complement strand
TGCTACCCAACGCCGTGGTCCCCGGCACGCCGGCGGCGACGGCGCCCGGCACCTTCTTCATCCCCGCGCTCTGCGCGTTCGTGGAGAAGGTCACCGGCGGCAGGCACCTGGCGGCGCACGAGAAGCACCTGGCCGAGGCGCGCGCGGACGCGGCGGCGAAGGAGCACGCGTAGGTCTGGCATGATGTGCTGGTGCTGACCGAACGAGATCCAAAGGCCTTCGACCTCGACGCACCAGACGCCGCCGAGCAGATGGCGCAAGGCCGCCTCCACTCGCGCGCCCTCGGCGCCGTCGGGATCATCAGCGCCATCATCGCGTTCCTTCCGTTGGAGGCGCTCGACGACGCCCGCGACTTCGCGATCTGGCTGGCCATCATCACGCCCGTGATGGGCCTGACGCTCTACCTCAAGGGCCGCGGCCTCTACCAGCTCGACTCCAACAAGCACGACCCGCGGCCGTCGGTCCTGTTCTGCACACTCGTCCCCTCCGCGGTGCTGGGCATGCTGGCGATGCGCGAGCACGTGATGGCACCAGGCAATCTTCTCTGGCCTCTCGGCTTCGTCGCAGCCGGCTGCGCGATCACCGCCTACATGAAGCCCGATGAGTCGCTCGGCACAGGCCGCCGGCTCTCGATCGCGTTCACGATCGCGATGAGCGTGTTCGCGTGGAGCGCGGGCGCGGGCGTCCTCATCAATTGCCGCTACGATCGCAGCGAGCCGCAGACGCACCAGGTTCGTTTGCTGACCAGGTTCTCGAGCCGCGGCAGCAAGAGCACGACGTACTACTGGACGCTCTCCGCGTGGGGCCCGTTCCGCGACAACGAGCGCTTCACGGTGCAACCGGCGGAGTATCGCCGCGCGGAGCCGGGCGCGCAGATCCGCGTGGAGGTGCGGCGGGGCTTGCTGGGGCTGGAGTGGTTCGAGTTCGTGCCGTGAGCTGAGGAGTGGCTCGTCGACGAATCGCTGGCAAGTCGGATGAAGTGTAGCACATGTGTTACGCACCTGGAGAGGCCCTTGTCACGATCGTGTGTAACGTATATGCTACACATCATGTCGAACAAGAAGACTGGCTTCGATCGGTATTTCGAGGGGCGTCTGAAAGATCGCGCCTTCGCTGGTGAATACCGCCGGGCCAAGGCAGAGATCCGTGCAGTCGACGATCTGGTCGGAGCCCTCGAGAGGGCTCGGGCATCGTCTTCGCTCAGCAAAGCGGACTTGGCTCGCGAGTCCGGAGTACCTGCCGAGTCCGTCCGCCGCCTCTTTACTGCAAAGCGCAAGAATCCCACGCTGCTCACGTTCGTCCGCCTTGCTGCTGCTGTAGGCCTGTCGTTGCGGCTTGACTCGAAGCCCGGCCCCTCGGAACGACGACGGGCTACTGCCTAGAGAAGCACGCTTCGAGGAGTTCGGTTCTGGAACTCCAGCACGAGTCCACGGACCTCCTCGTAGTCGCGGCTTGAGAGCTTCGTCATGAAGGGCTTTGAGCGGCCGCAGATGACCACGACGCTTGGTCCGCCGAGGCCGAGCCGAGCGCCATCGCGTTCGAGGACACAGAACAGGCGATAGTGATGGCGCTTCGGACCGTCTACGCGCACCTCGTACACGCCGCTCATCTCTCCGTGCATGGCTTCCCACTTTCCGCCACCGCTGAACGCGGGGGGAGGTGCGTCTCGCACGGCGTGCAGGACTGCAATCATCGTCGCGCTGACCTTGTCTGGGCAGCCATCGAGAAACGCCTGGCCAGGAACGGCGCGACCCTCGTCGTCGCTGACGTGTCGCTGGAAGAAGTGAATCCTCCACGCTGCATCGCGTGCTCGCACTGGTTGTGTGCGCTTGGACATGTCGTCTTCCCCCAATTGAAGACGGCGGGCCGATCTCGCGATCGCGCCCGCCGCCCGCACTGCGTCAATCCACTACGCTCGCGCTTCGCCTAGAAGCACTGCAGCAGCAGCGCCGTCAGCAGGTTCGTCGCGTTGATCGACCCCAAGCCCGCGCCCGGCTCGTAGCCCTTCTGGCCGTTGTAGAACCAGTTGTCGCCCGCCTTCACGTCGTTGAGCGCGTTCGTGCCCTGGAGGCGATACAGCTGCGGATTCAAGAACCCCACGCGGCCCTCGACCTGGTTCATCAGGCCGGTGATGCCGTTGAGCTGCGGCGCGACGAAGCTCGTGCCGCCCCAGCCGCCCGTCCAGCCGCTGCCGTCGCCCGTGTAGTAGAGCAGGAAGCCCGTGTCCGGATCGCCGTTGAGCGAGATGTCCGGCACGTTGCGGCCCGCGAACTTCGCGGGGAGGTCGAGGTAGTCGTTGCCGTCGGTGTCGAGCAGGCTCTGGCCCTTCTCCGTCTTCTTGATGCCCGCGACGCCCTGCTGGTAGCTCGGGGTCGGCCAGAACGAGCTCACGCCGCCGCCGCCGCCCGCCGAGAAGATCTCGCTCACGTCAGCGACGTACGGAATCAGGTAGCTCCAGCCCCACACGCGCTCCTTGTCGAAGTGCAGCGTGATGGTGTCGGTCAGCGGCAAGTCGCCCGCCGCCGTGGTGCCGCCCGCAGCGGTCATGTACGGATCCGACGAGGGCGAATCCACCGAGAGCACCTTCTGGAAGTCCGGACCCAGCGCAGACGTCGTGTCGTACGCGCCGTCATCGCCCGACGACGCGAACACGCTGATGCCCTGCGCCGCGGCCTCCATCAGCGCCTGGTCGAGCGCGACGAACTCGTCGGTCACGTCGTTGGCGATGGTGAAGATCTCCGAGTCGCCCCACGAGATGGAGAAGCTGTCGACCTTGTTGTCGCTCGCGATCTTGTAGAAGAGATCGAGGAAGCCCGCGTCCGTGTTCGGCGCGTCGTACACGATGAGGTCCGCGCCCGGCGCCATGCCGCCCGCTTGCTCCACGTCGAGCGTGGTCTCGTCCGAGCCCGCGTCGGGGCTCACGTCGCCGCCGCCGTCCACGTGCACCTGCTTGATGCGGCCGCCCTTGGTCTTCAGGCCGATCGCCTTCCAGTAGTGCTCCGCGTCCTTCGGGTCGAAGCCCGCGAGCGTGGCGATGCCCACCGTCGCGCCGCGGCCGTCGATGCCGAGCTTGTAGAGCGGGTTCACCTGGTACTGGTCCGCCACGTCGCCCACCGTGAACTCGCCGGGGATGCCCGTCGAGGTCGAGTTCTGCGGCAGAGTGATGGCCTTGTTCGCCGTCGTGCGCGCGTGCGAGTGGCGCGCCTGGCGCTGACGCTGCGTCGAGAGGCCCGACACCGACGCGATGGTGTCCGCGAGGTCGACCGGGATCACCACGCTCTTCGCGGGCGCCTGGTACTTGTGCGCGCCGTTCGCGAAGTTGTGGAGGCTCGTGCCGAAGAAGGTGTTGAACTGATCGACCGTGCCCGTCGCGCGGATGACGAGGTGGCTCGGGTAGATGTCGCTCACCGCGATGCCGGCCTTGTTGAGCGCCTTGATCGTCTTGTTGATCTGCCGGTCGGTCGCGCCGAAGCGATCCGCGAACTGATCCACGGTGAGGAAGCGGTGATAGTTCGGGCCCGGCGACACCGTCGAATCGATGAACCGCGCCAGCTCATCCGGGTGCTGGAGGTTCAAGTAGATCGAGATGGTGATGGTGTCCGCGGCGGCCTTGGGGCCGAGGTCCTTTGGACCTGCAACGGCAGCGGACGAGACGAGCAGAGCGGCCAAGAGAGACGCGAGTCTCATTGTGTGAACCCTCCCAACGGGGACCGATCGCGTAGCACAGGGGAACGGAAAGGGCACACCTGCTCCTACAATGTACGTAAGACCTTCGTCGCCCCTCTCGATGGAGTAGTGTGGGCGCATGACCTACCGCCGCGCATGGGTGTTGGCGCTGTGTCTCTGCCTGACGCCGCTCGCCGCTGCGCGCGCTGGCGACCTCGCCGACGAAGCGGATCTGCTCTTCGAGCTCGGCACCGACAGCTTCCGCGCGCACGACTACAAGCAGGCGCTCGAGCGCTTCCTCGCGTCGAACCGGCTCGTGCCGAACCGCAACGTGCTCGCGAACATCGGCGCGACGTACGCGGCGCTCAAGCAGTACCCGGCGGCGTATCGCTATCGCCCGGCGGCGCTCGACGGCGAGACCGACGCGCAGGCGAGGGCCGCGCTGGAGAAGGCGCTGGCGAAGGTGTCGCCGCAGGTGGCCGTGCTGCGCGTGACGAGCACGCCGCCGGGCGCGACCATCTTCATCGATCGCAAGGATCTCGGGCCGCGCGGCCAGACGCCGGTGCTGCTCGGGTTTCCGAAAGGGAAAGTGAAGGTGATGTCGGAGGCGGAGGGCTTCGAGGTGCCGCCGCCGCAGGACGTCGAGCTCACGCCGGGCCAGGAGGTGACGGTCGAGCTGAAGATGGTGCGCGTGGTGGGCACGGTGGCGATCACGGGGACGCCCTACGGCGCGCTGGTCACCGTCGAGAACATGAGCGACGTCGGCTGCGCGATGCCGTGCGAGCTGCAGTTGCCGCCGGGGCGCCGCACGCTGCAGATCCGCAAGGACGGCTATCTGCCGAGCTACCGCCGCGTGGAGGTGCTGGCGAAGAAGACGATCGCGGCCGACTTCGCGCTCGCGCCGGTGACGGGCGGGCTGGTGGTGAACACGGACGAGCGCGGCGCCGCGGTGGAGGTCGACGGACACCTGCTCGGCTTCACGCCGGCCGTGCTGGAGGTGCCTGTGGGCGACCGCGTGGTCAAGGTGTCGCTCAACGGCTTCCAGTCGCAGGAGACGACGGTGAAGGTCGCGGCCGGCGAGCAGGCGCACGTGGAGCTGGCGATGTCGCCCGTCGAGGAGGTGTCGGCGGCCTCGCGCACGGCGGAGAAGCTCGAGGACGCGCCCTCGAGCGTGACGGTGATTTCAGGAAATGAACTCAAGGCGATGGGCTACCCGACCATCTGGGAGGCCGTGCGCGGCGAGCGCGGCATCTTCTTGAACGACGACCACACGTACCAATCGGTGGGCGTGCGCGGCTTCGGCCCCGCGGGCAGCTACGGCAACCGCGTGCTGGTGCTGCTCGACGGCCACTCCATGAACGACAACTGGCTCGGCAGCTCGTACGTCGGCTACGACGGGCGCACCGATCTCGGCGACATCGAGCGCATCGAGATCGTGCGCGGCCCCGGCTCGGTGCTCTACGGCACGGGCGCGTTCGGCGGCGTGATCAACCTCGTGTCGCGGCCCGCGGATCAGTCGCGCGAACAATCCGTCACCGTCGGCACCGACGAGACGGGCCTCCTGCGCGCGCGCGCCAGCCTGCGTGAGCCGTTCGGCGGCGCGGGCCAAGTCTCGCTCTCGGCGAGCGGCCTCACGGGCACGGGCCAGAGCTGGTACTTCCCCGACTACGCAGCGGCTGGACTGCCCGCGGAGTCGCACGGCGCCGACGGCGTGCTGGGCGGAAATCTCGCCATGAAGCTGACCTGGAAGGACCTCACGCTGCAGGCGCAATACAACGTGCGCAAGAAGGGGATTCCGACGGGTGAGTTCGACACGCTCGTGGGCGACGATCGCTCGCGCTACGTCGACCAGCGCACCTTCGCGGAGCTGCGCTTCGCGCCCAAGCTCAACAACTGGCTCGAGCTGTTCGCGCGCGCGTACTTCGACGGCTACTACTACGACTCCGCGCTCGTCTCGGCGCCCGAGGACGGCGGCCTGCGGCACGAGAACTACTGGGGCTCGTGGGTCGGCGCCGAGGCCCGCCTGACGCTGCGTCCGCACGATTCGCTGCGCATCATGGTCGGCGGCGAGGGCCAGGATCACGTGCGCGTGCAGCAGTACGGCGCCGAGCAGGCCGACACGGCGAATCCGCAGGTGTACTTGGATCAGAAGAACCCGTTCCAGATCGGCGCGGCGTACGTGAACGCAGACTGGAAGCCGGTCAACGCGATCCACATCTCGGCCGGCGCGCGGCTCGACACGTACAGCACGTTCGGCTCGTCGGTGAACCCGCGCGTGGCGTTGATCGTGAAGCCGTACG
>JAFEBC010000492.1 GCA_018266095.1 Deltaproteobacteria bacterium | reverse complement strand
GGTCCCGGGGCGTGGCAAGGGTTGCGCCCTCCGGGAGGCCTGCGGCACGACCGGCACCTCGCGTCCGCGAGGTGCTGGGAGCTCCGACTGGGTACCTTGATGTGCCGCGCCTCAGTCGGGCGCAATCCCTTGCCACGCCCCGGGCCCGCTCTTGGCTCACGAAGAGGTGGGGGCACTGGACCCGCCACACGCCACGCCCCGGGCGCGCTCTCTGACCGGTGGTGGGCGTCCGCTTGCTCTCGTCTGAGCGCTCGGACGGCTCGGTGCGATGGCTTCGGCCCCGGGGCACCACGGGACGCGCGCCGTCGCCGCCCTCGGGCTTCCTGTGAAAAACAGGGTGCCCCGTTGTCGAGGAGGGCCGCGCCGACTTGAGCGCGCGGCAGCACCTCACGTTGACCGGGGCTCCCAGCGCTCGCGGATGCGAGCGCCGGCCCAAGCCGCTGGCCTCCAGGAGGCGCGCCCTCCCCCATGCCCGGGGAAGCGGACGTCAGATCCCCTGGATCCCACACAGCGACTCGGTTACAAGGCGCGCGCACCGTGGGGGTGCCGGAGGTTGTGCCTTGAGTCCTGCGCGCGTGGAGAAGGATCACAAGCGGGGCTACATCGTTCCCGTGGGTGGCGCCGAGGACAAGGAAGGTCCGGCCGGGATCCTGCGCCGTTTCCTCGAACTCTCGGGCGGCAAGAAGGCGCGCATCGCCATCGTCCCCACGGCCTCCAGCCTCGCCGACACGGGCAAGCGCTACGAGCGGCTGTTCTCGTCGCTCGGTGCCCACGACGCGACCGCCTTGCCCTACAGCGAGCGCCGCGACGCCGAGCGCGACGACTGGCTCGAGACGCTCGAAGGCGCCACCGGCATCTTCCTCACCGGCGGAAATCAGCTCCGCATCTCCACCGTCCTCGGCGGCACCCGCGTCGCCAAGGCCATCCGCCGGGCCAACGCGCGCGGCGTCCACGTCGGCGGCACGTCCGCGGGCGCGGCCATCTTGAGCGAGCACATGATCGCCATGGGCGCCGAGGGCCCGACCCCCAAGGCCGGCATGGCCACGCTCGCCCCCGGTCTCGGCCTCACCAACCGCCTCGTCATCGATCAGCACTTCCGCCAGCGCGACCGCCTCGGCCGCCTCCTGACCGCGCTCGCCTACAACCCCTTCGCCGTCGGCATCGGCCTCGACGAGGACACCGCAGCCTTCCTCGGCCCCGACGACACCATCGAGGTCCTCGGCGCCGGCGCCATCACCGTCGTCGACGCCGCCTCCCTCGAGCACTCCTCCATCGCCGAGGCCAACCTCGGCCAGCCCGTGTGCCTGACCAACATCCGCATCCACGTGCTCACCAGCGGCGGCCGGTACGATTTGTCCAAGCGCGAAGCCTTCGCACCTCCACCGCGCTAGCCGCGAGGCAGTCCCGCGAGAGCGTCGCACTTCGTTTTTTCCAATGTCCCCAATCGAGGGCGTGCACGAAGGCGCGTCCCCCGAGGAAATCCGCGCGCAGTCACTTGGAGAAGAGCGAGCCAGAGGCGTGGGGAGATCACCGGACTCCATCAACCCGGTCACAGAGCGGGCCCGGGGCGTGGCAAGGGATTGCGCCCGACTGAGCGCGCGGCAGCACCCCACGTTGAACGAAGTTCCCAGCACCTCGCGGACGCGAGGTGCCGGTCGTGCCGCAGGCCTCCCGGAGGGCGCAACCCTTGCCAGGCCCCGGGCCCGCGGAGTTTCAGCCGCGCCTCCCGGAGGGCGCAACCCTTGCCGCGCCCCGGGCTCGCGGAGATCAAAGCATCTTCGCGATCATCTCCTCGAGCTGCACCAGCGCCTTCGTGAACCCCTCAATGCCCTCCGCCAGCTTGTCGTTCGCCATCCGATCCTGCTCGTGCATCTTGCGGAACGTCGCCTCATCCATCGCGATGTGCTCGATGTTCATCCCCGCCACGGCCGCCGGGTCCAGCTTGCGCGTCAGCGTCCCTTCCTTCGACAGCTCGCCCAAGAGCTTCGGGCTGATGGTCAAGAGGTCACACCCCGCCAGCTCCGTGATCTCCCCGATGTTGCGGAAGCTCGCGCCCATCACCTCGGTCTTGTGGCCGAACTTCTTGTAGTAGTTGTAGATGCGCGTCACCGACACCACGCCCGGGTCCTCCGGCGGCGGGTACGACGCGCGGCCCGTGCTCTTGAGGTACCAGTCGAGGATGCGGCCCACGAACGGCGAGATGAGCGTCACCTTCGCCTCGGCGCACGCGATGGCCTGGTGCAGTCCGAACAAGAGGGTCAGGTTGCAGTGGATGCCCTCCTTCTCGAGCTGCGCCGCGGCCTGGATGCCCTCCCAGGTGGACGCGATCTTGATGAGGATGCGGCTGCGCGGGATGCCGCGGTCCTCGTACAGATTGATGATCTCGCGCGCCTTGAGGATGGTCCCCTGCGTGTCGAGCGAGAGCCGCGCGTCGACCTCGGTGGACACGCGGCCCGGCACGATCTCGAGGATGCGCGCGCCGAACTCGACCGCCAAGAGGTCGATGGCCGCCTTGATCGTCTCCTCCTTGCCGCGCCCGCGCTTGAGCTCCTTGGCCTTGTCCACGCCCGCGTGCACGATGGGCGCGTAGTCCGACATCTGCGCCGCGGCCGTGATGAGCGAGGGGTTGGTGGTCGCGTCGCGGGGCGCGAACTGCTTCATCGAGTTCAGGTCGCCCGTGTCGGCGACGACCACGGTCATCGTCTTGAGCTGGTCGAGAAGGGTGGCCACGCGACACCTCCGGTTGAGTGTCCTGGGATCATAACAGAGCAGGGCGACAGGG